>NZ_BAAAUG010000031.1:111562-158889 GCF_039533825.1 Streptomyces rectiviolaceus | reverse complement strand
GCCGAGGCCACCCGCGCGCCGCTGGTCCGGCACCGCGAGGCGGGCATCGCAGCTCTGGTGGAGCCCGCCGAGGCCGCCGCCCACGCGCGCGTGCTGCTCGCCCCGCTCGGCGGCAGCGAGGCGCTCACCGAGACCCTGCGCACCTGGCTCTCCCTGCACGGCAGTTGGGACCGCACGGCAACGGCGCTGGGGGTACACCGCAATACGGTGCGGCAGCGCATCACCCGGTGCGCGGCACTACTGGGGTCGGACTTGGACGACCCGGACGTACGGATGGAACTGTGGTTCGCGCTGAGGGCCCCGTAAGGGGCGCGGGGAACTGCACGACAAGCCACAACGCCCGCAGACAAAGAAGGCCCCACCCCGCCCAAGCCAAGCGCAGCGCATCGCGCAGGTCACAAGTCCACGGTTCGGGACTGCCCGCCACCAGCCGGTCACCGACGGCAGAATGGGACCCATGCCAATACCCAGCCGCGCCGCGCTTGTCGACCACCTCGTACGCTCCCGCATCGCGGGAGACGTCGCCACGCCCCGCGAGAACAACCTCAGCCACTACAGGAAGCTCGCGAACGGCGACCGCCACTACTGGCTCGGCCTGGAGCTCGGTGACCGCTGGACCGACGAGCAGGACGTCCTCGCGGTGATGGCCGAGCGGTGCGGCGTGATCGACGACGCCGAGTTCCGGCACGGGCAGGACACCATCGACCCGGAGCTGACGGTCGACGCACTGGAGCGGATGGCGGCGCGCCTGCGCAAGGCGGCCGCCGGCAAGGAGAGGGTCCTTTTCGCCACCGGCCACCCCGGGGGCCTGCTCGACGTGCACCGCGCGACGGCGGCCGCCCTGCGCACGGCGGGCTGCGAGATCGTCGTCATCCCGGAGGGCCTCACCGCCGACGAGGGCATGGTCTTCCAGTTCGCGGACGTGGCGATGCTGGAGCGCGGCGCGACCCTGTGGCACACCCACTCCCCCGAGCCGATGAACGCGATCCTGGACGGCCTGGAGCGCGAGGGCCGCCCGCTGCCGAACCTGGTCGTCGCGGACCACGGCTGGGCCGGACGGGCGGGCCAGCGCGGCATCGACTCCGTCGGGTACGCGGACTGCAACGACCCCGCGCTGTTCATCGGCGAGGCCGAGGGCACCGTCCAGGTGACGGTCCCGCTGGACGACCACGTCACGAGCCCGCGCCTCTATGACCCGATGACGGCCTACCTCCTTGACGCCGCGGGCCTCACGCCGGAGGCCTGAGTCACGGCCACGGGTTGAGCCCTTCCTCGCGCCGCTGGGCGTACCCCGGCGTCGGGTCCAGATAGACCCGGCGTACGCCGGGAAACCGCTCCCGCAGCCGACGCTCGGCCTGTTCGCAGGCCCACTCGATCTCCGCGGCCGTGGAGGCATCACGGAAGTCGACCTTGGCGGCAACCAGTGCCTCGCGCGGCCCCTGGAGCAGCGTCGTCAGTTCGAGCACGGCCTCGACGTGCTCGGAGGCAAGCAGCACGTCACGGATCTCCTTACGCATGGGCTTCGGCAGCGGACACCCGATGAGGAGCTGGGCGTTGCTGCGGCCGAGCACCCAGGCGACGTACAGGAGCAGCGCGCCGATGCAGAGCGAGGCCACGCCGTCCCACACGCCGGACCCCGTGAGCTGACCGCCCAGCAGCCCGCCGACGGCGAGCACGAGGCCGGTGAGCGCGGCGGCGTCCTCCAGGACGACGGCCTTCACGGCTGTGTCGGGCGTGTAGCGGAGATAGCGCCCGAAGGACGTCTCGAAGCGCGCCGCCTCGCCGCGCGCCTGTCTGACGCCGGTGCGCAGCGAATAGCCCTCCAGGAGGAAGGCGACGGCGAGCACGATGTACGAGATGAGCGGGTCGCCTAGCTCCTCGCCCGCCACCAGCGTGTGGATGCCGTCGTAGATCGAGAAGACGGCGCCGCCTACGAAGGTGGCGACGGCCGCGAGCATCGCCCAGATGTAGCGCTCGGGGCCGTAGCCCAGCGGATGGTCCTCGTCGGCGGGCTTCTCGCTCCGTTTCAGGGCGGTGAGGAGCAGCACCTCGGTGACGGTGTCGGCCAAGGAGTGCGCCGCTTCGGAGAGCATCGCGCTCGACCCGCTGATGACACCTGCGACGGCCTTGGCGACGGCGATCCCGAGATTGGCGACAGCGGCGACGATGACGGTGAAGGTGCTCTCGCCGCTGCCTTCTGACGGCTCGGGCTGACTGCTGTCCACCGGCTCACTCATGTATCGGACCGTATGTCCGATCAGCGCGGGACGCGAACGACGCCTTCCTGAATCACCGTCACCGCGAGCTGCCCGTCCCGCGTCCAGATCCGCGCCTGCCCCAGGCCACGCCCTCCGGACGCCGAGGGCGACTCCTGGTCGTACAGGAGCCATTCGTCGGCCCTGAAGGGGCGGTGGAACCACATCGCGTGGTCGAGCGAGGCGCCGACGACGTCACCGACCGCCCAGCCGCCCCGGCCGTGCGCGAGCAGCACCGAGTCGAGCAGCGTCATGTCGGAGACGTACGTGGCGAGGCACACGTGCAGCAGGGACTCGTCGATACCGCCGTCGAGCTTGCCGTTCGTGCGGAACCACACCTGGGAGCGCGGCTCGCGCGGCTGCCCGACCGATGCCCAGGGCGGTGCGTCCACGTAGCGCAGGTCGACGGCCGCGCGGGCCTCGATCAGACGGTCGGCTACGTGCTGCGGCAAGTGGCGCGGCAGCATCTCGGCGGCGGTCGGCAGTGTCTCCGGGTCCGGCGCCGAAGGCATCCCCGTCTGGTGCTCCAGGCCCTCCTCGTACGTCTGGAAGGACGCGGAAAGGTGGAATATCGGCTGCCCGTGCTGGACGGCGACGACCCGGCGCGTGGTGAAGGAGCGGCCGTCGCGGATCCGGTCGACGGTGTAGACGATCGGCGCGCCCGGGTCCCCCGCACGCAGGAAGTACGCGTGCAGGGAGTGGGCGGGCCGGTCGGCGGGGACCGTGCGTCCTGCCGCCACCAGCGCCTGGGCGGCTACCTGGCCGCCGAAGACGCGCGGGACGAGCGCCGAACGGCTCACGCCCCGGAATATGTCCTCCTCGATCTGCTCCAGGTCGAGCAGATCGAGGAGTGACTCAAGTGCCTTGTTCATGAATCCAGTTCTACAGGGCGGTCTTTACAGGCCCATGTCCTTTACAGGCCCATGTTCTTGGCGATGATCATCTTCATGACCTCGCTGGTGCCGCCGTAGATGCGGTTGACGCGGTTGTCCGCGTACAGGCGGGCGATGGGGTACTCGTTCATGAAGCCGTAGCCGCCGTGCAGCTGGAGGCACTTGTCGATGACGCGGTGCGCGACCTCGGTGTTGAACAGCTTCGCGGACGCGGCCTCGGCCGCGGTCAGCTCGCCCGCGTCCAGGGCCTCCAGGGCGCGGTCGGCGACGGCCTCGGCGGCGTCCACCTCGGCCTGGCAGGCGGCAAGCTCGAACTTGGTGTTCTGGAAGGAGGCGACCGTCTTGCCGAAGACGGTGCGGTCCTGCACGTACTCCTTGGCGAACCGGACGGCGGCCTTGGCCTGCGCGTACGCGCCGTAGGCGATGCCCCAGCGCTCGGAGGGCAGGTTGCTGCCGAGGTAGTAGAAGCCCTTGTTCTCCTCGCCGAGGAGGTCCTCGACGGGGACCTTGACGTCGACGAACGCCAGCTCGGCGGTGTCGGAGGTCTTCAGGCCGAGCTTGTCGAGCTTGCGGCCGATGGAGTAGCCGTCGGACTTGGTGTCGACGGCGAAGAGGGAGATGCCGAAGCGGCGGTCCTCGGCGGTGGGCGCGGAGGTACGCGCGCAGACGATCACGCGGTCGGCGTGCACACCGCCGGTGATGAAGGTCTTGGAGCCGTTGAGGACGTAGTGCGTGCCGTCCTCGGAGAGCTTGGCCGTGGTCTTCATGCCCGCGAGGTCGGAGCCGGTGCCCGGCTCGGTCATCGCCAGGGCCCACATCTCCTCGGCGGAGACGAACTTCTCGAGGTAGCGCTTCTTCTGCTCGTCGGTGGCGAGCGCCTTGATGTACGGCAGGGCGAGCAGCACGTGCACACCGGAGCCGCCGAAGCTGACGCCCGCGCGGGCCGTCTCCTCGTACTGGATGGCCTCGAACTTGTGCGACTCGATGCCCGCGCCGCCGAACTCCTCGGGGACGCTGATGCCGAAGATGCCGAGCTCGGCGAGCTTGTAGTAGAACTCGCGCGGCACCTGACCCGCGGCGAACCACTCCTCGTGGACCGGGACGACCTCGGCCTCGATGAAGGCGCGCAGGGTCTCCCGGAACGCCTCGTGGTCCTCATTGAAAACGGTACGGCGCACGGAGCACTCCTTCGATACGGCACCAGGCTCGACCAAGCGCCACACGACTAAGCGCTTGCTCAGACAAACGTTACCCGCCGGTCACCGGGCCGTCCAGAGAGAAGTCCTGTCGCTCCCGTCACGCCGCCGTCACGTCGCCGTCGCCGCGAACGCCCCGCGCGCGAGGCTGTGCAGCAGCTCCGCCATGGCCGTCCGGCTGGGCAGCGCGTCGCGCCGGCTCAGGTGCGGCGTGGAGTTGAGCAGCCCGAAGACCGCGTGCACGGAGACGCGGGCCGCGTTCTCGGCGAGGTCCGGATAGACCTTGCGCACGACGTCGACCCAGATCTCCACGTACTGCCGCTGGAGCTGGCGGACCAGCTTGCGGTCGGTGTCCCGCAGCCGGTCGAGCTCGCGGTCGTGCAGGGTGATCAGGGAGCGGTCGTCCAGGGCGAAGTCGATGTGCCCCTCGATGAGCGCGTCGAGCACCCGCTCCGGCGACCCGTCCGCTTCGGCCACACACCGCTTGCCGCCGGTCAGGAGCTGCCCGCTGATGCCGACGAGCAGCTCGGCGAGCATCGCGTCCTTGCCCGCGAAGTGGCGGTAGAGGCCCGGCCCGCTGATGCCGACGGCCGCTCCTATCTCGTCCACTCCGACTCCATGGAAGCCGCGCTCGGCGAAGAGCCGGGCGGCTTCCCTGAGGATCTGCTCGCGACGGGTGGGGGCGTCGGTTCTGGTGGCCATGGAATCAATTCTAGACAGGGCGGTTAGCGCTCGTTAACCTATTGGAAATGCGTTAACGCTCATTAACCGAGCAAGGGGGCTCGACTGATGCTGCAGGCACCGGTGCTGGTGAGCGCGGCTGATCCCGCGTCCGAAGCATGGCGGACGAACGAGGCGGCGCACACCGCCCTCGTCGACGACCTGCGGGCCAAGCTCGCCGCGGCCAGGCTCGGCGGTGGCGAGCGGGCCCGGGCCCGTCATGTCGCGCGCGGCAAGCTGCTGCCCCGCGACCGCGTGGACGCCTTGCTCGACCCCGGATCACCCTTCCTGGAGCTGGCACCGCTCGCGGCCGACGGCCTGTACGGCGGGGACGCCCCGGCGGCCGGGGTCATCGCCGGCATCGGCCGGGTCTCCGGGCGCACGTGCGTGATCGTCGCCAACGACGCCACCGTCAAGGGCGGGACGTACTACCCGATGACGGTGAAGAAGCATCTGCGCGCCCAGGAGGTCGCGCTGGAGAACCGCCTCCCCTGCCTGTATCTGGTGGACTCGGGCGGCGCCTTCCTGCCCATGCAGGACGACGTCTTCCCGGACCGCGAGCACTTCGGGCGGATCTTCTACAACCAGGCGCGGATGTCCGGTGCGGGCGTCCCGCAGATCGCGGCCGTGCTCGGCTCGTGCACGGCGGGCGGTGCCTATGTCCCCGCGATGAGCGACGAGGCCGTGATCGTCCGCAATCAAGGGACGATCTTCCTCGGCGGCCCGCCCCTGGTGAAGGCCGCGACCGGCGAGGTCGTGACGGCCGAGGAGCTGGGCGGCGGCGAGGTCCACTCCCGGGTCTCCGGGGTGACGGACCACCTCGCGGAGGACGACGCGCACGCGCTGCGGATCGTGCGGACGATCGTCTCCACGCTCCCCGACCGCGCCGAACTCCCCTGGTCCGTCCGCCCGGTCGAGGAGCCGAAGGCCGATCCGGCCGGGCTCTACGGAGCGGTGCCGACGGACTCCCGCACCCCCTATGACGTCCGCGAGGTCATCGCGCGCGTGGTCGACGGCTCGCGCTTCGCCGAGTTCAAGGCGGAGTACGGCCAGACGCTCGTGACGGGCTTCGCCCACCTCCACGGCCACCCGGTCGGCATCATCGCGAACAACGGCATCCTGTTCTCCGAGTCCGCCCAGAAGGGCGCCCACTTCATCGAGCTGTGCGACCAGCGCGGCATCCCCCTGGTCTTCCTGCAGAACATCTCCGGCTTCATGGTCGGCCGGGACTATGAGGCGGGCGGCATCGCCAAGCACGGCGCCAAGATGGTCACGGCGGTGGCCTGCACACGCGTGCCGAAGCTGACGGTCGTGATCGGCGGTTCGTACGGCGCGGGGAACTACTCGATGTGCGGCCGGGCCTACTCCCCCCGCTTCCTGTGGATGTGGCCGAACGCCAAGATCTCCGTCATGGGCGGCGAGCAGGCGGCCTCGGTCCTCGCGACCGTCAAGCGCGACCAGTTGGAGTCGCGGGGCGAGGAGTGGTCGGACGCGGACGAGCAGGCCTTCAAGGACCCGGTCCGCGCCCAGTACGAACAGCAGGGCAACGCCTATTACGCCACCGCGCGGCTGTGGGACGACGGCGTGATCGACCCCATGGAGACCCGGCAGGTCCTCGGCCTCGCCCTGACCGCGTGTGCCGAGGCTCCGCTGGGCGAGCCCGGCTTCGGCGTCTTCCGGATGTGAGGCGGACGATGACTGACTTCAGCAGGAGAGGGACGATGTTCGACACCGTGCTGGTCGCCAACCGAGGCGAGATCGCGGTCCGCGTGATCCGGACGCTGCGGGCGCTCGGCGTGCGCTCGGTCGCCGTGTTCAGCGACGCGGACGCGGACGCCCGGCACGTCCGGGAGGCCGACACGGCGGTACGGATCGGCCCGCCCCCGGCCGCCGAGAGCTACCTGTCGGCCGAGCGGCTGCTCGAAGCGGCGGCCCGCAGCGGCGCCCAGGCCGTCCATCCGGGGTACGGCTTCCTCGCGGAGAACGCGGAGTTCGCGCGGGCCTGCGCGGATGCGGGCCTGGTCTTCATCGGGCCGCCCGCCTCGGCGATCGACCTGATGGGCGACAAGATCCGCGCCAAGGAGACGGTCAAGGCCGCCGGGGTCCCGGTGGTCCCCGGCTCATCGGGCAGCGGCCTGACCGATGAACAACTGGCCGCCGCCGCCCGGGAGATCGGCATGCCGGTGCTGCTCAAGCCATCAGCGGGCGGCGGCGGCAAGGGCATGCGGCTCGTGCGGGACGCATCGCTGCTCGCGGACGAGATCGCCGCCGCGCGGCGCGAGGCGAGGTCCTCCTTCGGTGACGACACGCTGCTCGTGGAGCGGTGGATCGACCGCCCCCGGCACATCGAGATCCAGGTCCTCGCGGACGGCCACGGCCATGTGATCCACCTCGGCGAGCGCGAGTGCTCGCTCCAGCGCCGCCACCAGAAGATCATCGAAGAGGCACCCAGCGTCCTGCTCGACGAGGCCACGCGCGCGTCGATGGGCGAGGCGGCGGTCCAGGCGGCGCGCTCCTGCGGGTATGCGGGCGCGGGCACGGTGGAGTTCATCGTGCCGGGCAAGGACCCGGCTTCGTACTACTTCATGGAGATGAACACACGTCTCCAGGTGGAGCACCCGGTCACGGAGCTGATCACCGGCATCGACCTGGTGGAGTGGCAGCTGCGAGTCGCCGCCGGTGAGGAACTCCCGTACGGGCAGGACGACATCACGCTCACGGGCCACGCGATCGAGGCGCGCGTCTGCGCCGAAGACCCATCCCGCGGCTTCCTGCCGTCCGGCGGGACGGTCCTCGCGCTGCACGAGCCGCAGGGCGACGGCGTGCGGACCGACTCCGGGCTGAGCGAGGGCACGGAGGTCGGGAGCCTGTACGACCCGATGCTGTCGAAGGTCATCGCGTACGGCGCCGACCGCCCGACCGCGCTGCGCAAGCTGCGCGCCGCCCTTGCGGAGACGGTCACCCTGGGCGTGCCGACCAACGCGGGGTTCCTGCGGCGGCTCCTCGCCCACCCGGCGGTGGTCTCCGGGGAGTTGGACACGGGCCTGGTGGAGCGCGAGGCGGACGGCCTGATCCCCGAAGGGGTACCGGACGAGGTGTACGGGGCCGCGGCAGCGGTCCGCACCGCCGCCCTGGAACCCACCGGCGACGGCTGGCGAGACCCCTTCTCGGTGCCGGAGGGCTGGCGCCTTGGCGGCACCCCGGCCCCGCTCACGCACCACTTCCGCGTGCCGGGGCACGAGCCTGTCGCGCACATCGCGGGCGAGGGCCCGCGCACGGTGGAGCCTGGCCGCGTCACGGTCCATGTGGACGGCATCACCCATACGTTCCACCGCGCGGGCGACTGGCTGGGCCGGGACGGCGACGCCTGGCACGTCCAGGACTTCGACCCCGTCGAGGCGAGCCTCACCGGCGCCGCCCACAGCGGGGCCGACGCCCTGACCGCCCCCATGCCCGGCACGGTCACGGTCGTCAAGGTGTCCACCGGCGACCGCGTGACCCAGGGGCAGAGCCTCCTCGTGGTGGAGGCCATGAAGATGGAGCACGTCATCTCCGCCCCGCACGCGGGCACCGTCAGCGAACTCGACGTCACACCGGGCTCGACCGTCGCCATGGACCAGGTCCTGGCCGTGGTGATCCCCGACGAGGCGGAGGAGGACAAGAAATGACCGCCGAAGCAACCACCGGAGCACGGCCCGGCGGCCTCCCCATGGTCGTCCCCGCCCAGGACCTCCCACCCCGCGTCCGCATCTACGAAGTGGGCGCACGGGACGGCCTGCAGAACGAGAAGGCGGTCGTCCCCACGGAGATCAAGGCGGAGTTCATCCGCCGCCTCGCCGCCGCGGGCCTCACGACCGTCGAAGCGACCAGCTTCGTGCACCCCAAGTGGGTGCCCCAACTTGCCGACTCCGAGCAGCTGTTCCCGCTCGTACGGGACCTCGAACAGGACCTCGAACGGGACGGGGCGGCGAAGCTCCCCGTCCTGGTGCCGAACGACCGCGGCCTGGACCGCGCCCTGGCGCTCGGCGCCCGCGGCATCGCCGTCTTCGTCAGCGCCACGGAGTCCTTCGCCAAGGCCAACCTCAACCGCACGATGGCCGAGGCGCTCGCGATGTCGGAGCCGGTCGTGGCCCGCGCCCACGAGCAGAAGGTGCATGTGCGGGGCTATCTCTCCATGTGCTTCGGCGACCCGTGGGAGGGCCCGGTGCCCATCGCCCGGGTCGTCCGCACCGCGAAGGCCCTGCTCGACATGGGCTGTGACGAGCTGAGCCTCGGCGACACCATCGGCGTGGCCACGCCGGGCCATGTCCTCGCCCTGCTCGCCGAGTTGAACGAGGAGGGCGTGCCGACGGACCGCATCGGCGTGCACTTCCACGACACGTACGGCCAGGCGCTCTCCAACACCCTCGCCGCCCTGCAGCACGGCGTGCGCACGGTCGACTCCTCGGCGGGCGGCCTCGGCGGCTGTCCGTACGCGAAGAGCGCCACCGGCAACCTCGCCACGGAAGACCTCGTTTGGATGCTCGACGGCCTCGGCATCGAGACCGGCGTCGATCTCGGCCGGCTCACCGCCACCAGCGCGTGGATGGCCGAACAACTGGGCCGACCCAGCCCGTCCCGCACCGTCCGTGCCCTGACGGGCACCTCCCACCAGGAGCAGTGAAGAACGATGGACCACCGTCTGTCCCCTGAGCACGAGGAACTCCGCCGCACGGTCGAGGAGTTCGCGCACGACGTCGTCGCCCCGAAGATCGGCGACCTCTACGAACGCCACGAGTTCCCGTACGAGATCGTGCGCGAGATGGGCCGCATGGGCCTGTTCGGCCTGCCCTTCCCCGAGGAGTACGGCGGCATGGGCGGCGACTATCTCGCCCTCGGCATCGCGCTCGAAGAGCTGGCGCGTGTCGACTCCTCGGTGGCGATCACCCTGGAGGCGGGCGTATCCCTCGGCGCCATGCCGATCCACCTCTTCGGCACGGAGGAGCAGAAGCGCGAGTGGCTGCCCCGGCTCTGTTCCGGTGAACTCCTGGGCGCCTTCGGCCTGACCGAGCCGGACGGCGGCTCGGACGCGAGCGGCACCCGTACGACCGCGGTGCGGGACGGCGACGAGTGGGTGATCAACGGCTCCAAGTGCTTCATCACCAACTCCGGCACGGACATCACGGGGCTGGTCACGGTCACCGCCGTCACCGGCCGCAAGGCGGACGGCCGTCCGCTCATCTCCTCGATCATCGTGCCGTCCGGGACCCCCGGCTTCACGGTCGCGGCGCCGTACTCGAAGGTCGGCTGGAACGCGTCGGACACCCGCGAGCTGGCCTTCTCGGACGTGCGGGTCCCGGTGGCGAAC
The DNA here is from genome assembly GCF_039533825.1 of Streptomyces rectiviolaceus. NCBI lineage: Bacteria > Bacillati > Actinomycetota > Actinomycetes > Kitasatosporales > Streptomycetaceae > Streptomyces > Streptomyces rectiviolaceus. The sequence continues at coordinate 148,478 of NZ_BAAAUG010000031.1, read as the reverse complement.
CTCCTGGGCGAAGAGGGGCGCGGCTATGCCCAGTTCCTGCGGATCCTCGACGAGGGCCGGGTCGCGATCTCCGCGCTCGCGACGGGCCTCGCGCAGGGCTGCGTCGACGAGTCCGTGAAGTACGCCAAGGAACGGCACGCCTTCGGGAAGCCGATCGGGGCGAACCAAGCGATCCAGTTCAAGATCGCGGACATGGAGATGCGGGCGCACATGGCCCGGGTCGGCTGGCGGGACGCGGCGTCGCGCCTCGTCGGCGGCGAGTCCTTCAAGAAGGAGGCGGCCATCGCGAAGCTCTACTCCTCCACGGTCGCGGTCGACAACGCCCGTGAGGCCACGCAGATCCACGGCGGGTACGGCTTCATGAACGAGTACCCCGTGGCACGGATGTGGCGGGACTCCAAGATCCTGGAGATCGGCGAGGGGACCAGCGAGGTCCAGCGCATGCTGATCGCCCGGGAGCTGGGGTTCGCGGGATAACACCCGCACACCTGGGAAGGCGACCGCGGGGGCCACTGGACAGCTGCTTAGGTTAGGTTAACCTAAGCGCTAGTTCCGGCCAGTGGCCCGCCGTCGTCTTCACGAAAGCAGAGACCCATATGTCCCACTCCCGCCTCCCTCAGCCCTCCCGCCGCGGCATTCTCGCCGCCGGCGGCGCCCTCGGCCTCACGGCCCTGCTGGCAGCCTGCGGGGACGAGAAGAAGGACGGCTCGGGCGCGGCCGACTCCGGGGACTCCGGCCCCTGGAGCTTCAAGGACGACCGCGGCACGACCGCCAAGAGCAAGGGGACGCCGAAGAACATCGTCGCCTTCACCGGCGTCGCCGCGGCCCTCTTCGACTACGGCATCGAGGTCAAGGGCGTCTTCGGCCCGACGAAGACCAAGGACGGCAAGGCCGATGTCCAGGCCGGTGACATGGACATCAGCAAGCTGACGATCCTCGGCAACGAATGGGGCAAGTTCAACATCGAGAAGTACGCGGGCCTCGCCCCCGACCTCCTCGTCTCCACGATGTTCGACGAAGCGGGCACCCTCTGGTCCGTTCCCGAGGAGAGCAAGGACAAGATCCTCAAGCTCGCCCCCAGCGTCGGCATCAGCGTCTACGACCGCCAGATGACACAGCCCCTCCAGCGCCTCCTCGCACTCGCCGAGTCGCTCGGCGCGGACGTGAAGGCCGACAAGGTCGTCAAGGCGAAGAAGCGCTTCGAGGCCGCCGCCGAGCGGCTGCGCAAGGTCGCCAAGGCGAACAAGGACATCAAGGTCCTCGTCGGCTCGGCGAGTCAGGACATCTTCTACGTCTCCGGGACGAACCTCTCCGCGGACCTGGAGTACTTCAAGTCCCTCGGCGTGAACTTCGTCGAGCCGTCCGAGCGCGCCAAGAAGGCGAGCGGCGGCTGGTTCGAGAACCTGAGCTGGGAGAACGTCAACAAGCACGCCGCGGACGTCATCATGATGGACAACCGCACCGCCACCATCCAGCCCGCCGACATCGAGAAGCCGACCTGGGCGAAGCTGCCCGCGGTCAAGGCCGGCCAGGTCATCCCCCGCGTCACCGAGCCCATTTACTCGTACGACAAGTGCGCCCCGATCCTCGAGGACCTCGCCGACGCGATCGAGAAGGCCAAGAAGGTCAGCTGACCCGCTCTCCCCCACACGCGAGCGCATGCGCACAACAGCCCTCTCCGCATTCCGGAGAGGGCTGTTCCGTTTTTGTGCCTCCTGGTGACCACAGGGACCCCCTGGGTTTAACACGCAAGGAAGTTAGGTTAGGCTTACCTCACTTCCCCCAAGTCCCCTCACCCAGAGGAAGTTCATGCGCTCGCACCTGCTCAACGACACCACCGCGGAGCGTTACCGCAGTTCCGTGACCGAAGGAGTCGAGCGGGTGGCGGCCAGGATCGCCACCACGTCCCGCCCTTTCACCGGCATATCCGTCGACGACCTCGCGCCCCGCATCGAGGCCGTCGACCTGGACGAGCCGCTGCACGACACCATCGCCGCCCTGGACGAGCTCGACGAGCTCTACCTGCGCGACGCCGTGTACTTCCACCATCCCCGCTACCTCGCGCACCTCAACTGCCCGGTCGTCATCCCGGCCGTGCTCGGCGAGGCCGTGCTCTCCGCCGTCAACTCTTCCCTCGACACCTGGGATCAGTCCGCGGGCGGCACACTGATCGAGCGCCGTCTCATCGACTGGACAGCCGAACGCATCGGGCTCGGCCCGGCCGCCGACGGCGTGTTCACGAGCGGCGGCTCGCAGTCCAACCTCCAGGCCATGCTGCTCGCCCGCGAGGAAGCGGCCAAGGCGGGCAAGCCCGCCGACCAGCTGCGCATCTTCGCCTCTGAGGTCGGTCACTTCAGCATCCAGAAGGCCGCGACGCTGCTCGGCCTCGGCGAGGACGCCGTGATCGTCATCCCCACCGATCACAACAAGCGCATGCAGACCGTGGCACTCGCCCACGAACTGGAGCGCTGCCTGGACGACGACCTCACCCCCATGGCGGTCGTCGCCACCGCGGGCACCACCGACTTCGGGTCCATCGACCCGCTCCCCGAGATCGCCGAACTGTGCGAGCAGTACGGCACCTGGATGCACGTCGACGCGGCATACGGCTGCGGTCTGCTCGCCTCGCTCAAGAACCGTCACCTCATCGACGGCATCGAGCGCGCCGACTCCGTGACCGTCGACTACCACAAGTCCTTCTTCCAGCCGGTGAGTTCCTCCGCCGTCCTGGTCCGGGACCGGGCGACGCTGAGCCACGCGACGTACCACGCGGAGTACCTCAACCCGCGCCGCATGGTGCAGGAGCGCATCCCCAACCAGGTCGACAAGTCCCTCCAGACCACGCGCCGCTTCGACGCCCTGAAGCTGTGGATGACACTGCGCGTGATGGGCGCCGACGCCATCGGCGAACTCTTCGACTCCGTCTGCGACATGGCGGACGACGGCTGGCGGCTGCTCGCCGCCGACCCCCGCTACGACGTCGTCGTGGAGCCCCAGCTCTCCACGCTCGTCTTCCGCTACATCCCCGAGTCGATCTGCGACCCGTCCGCCATCGACCGCGCCAACCTGTACGCCCGCAAGGCCCTGTTCGCCTCCGGTGACGCCGTCGTCGCGGGCACCAAGGTCGGCGAGCGCCAGTACCTCAAGTTCACCTTGCTCAATCCCGAGACCACGGTCGCCGACATCACGGCCGTCCTCGATCTGATCGCCGGCCACGCCGAGCAGTACCTGGGAGAGACCCTTGACCGCGCTTCCTGATCACCGAGAATCACTGGAACCTCTGGACTTCATCGGTATCGGCCTTGGCCCCTTCAACCTCGGTCTCGCCTGTCTGACCGAACCCATCGACGAGCTGAACGGCCTCTTCCTGGAGTCCAAGCCGGACTTCGAGTGGCACTCGGGCATGTTCCTGGAGGGCGCTCACCTCCAGACCCCGTTCATGTCGGACCTCGTCACCCTGGCGGACCCGACGTCCCCCTACTCCTTCCTCAACTACCTGAAGGAATCGGGGCGGCTCTACTCGTTCTACATCCGCGAGAACTTCTATCCGCTGCGCACCGAGTACAACGACTACTGCCGCTGGGCCGCCGCGAAGCTCTCCTCGGTCCGCTTCAGCACGACGGTGACGGAGGTGACGTACGCCGATGATCTGTACGTCGTCCACACCACGACCGGCGACACCTTCCGCGCCCGCCACCTCGTCCTGGGGACCGGCACCCCGCCGCACATCCCCGAGTCGTGCGCGGACCTCGGCGGGGACTTCATCCACAACTCCCGCTATCTGCAGTCCAAGCAGGAGCTCCAGCGGAAGGATTCGATCACGCTCGTCGGCAGCGGCCAGTCCGCCGCCGAGATCTACTACGACCTCCTGAGCGAGATCGACGTCCACGGCTACAAGCTCAACTGGGTCACGCGCTCCCCGCGCTTCTTCCCCCTCGAGTACACGAAGCTGACGCTGGAGATGACCTCTCCGGAGTATGTCGACTACTTCCACGCCCTGCCGGAAGCGACCCGCTACCGCCTGCAGGATCAGCAGAAGACGCTCTTCAAGGGCATCGACGGCGACCTGATCAACGAGATCTTCGACCTGCTCTACCAGAAGAACCTCGGCGGCCCGGTGCCGACGCGTCTGCTCACCAACTCCTCGCTGCAGAGCGCGCGTCACGAGAACGGCACCTACAGCCTGGGCCTGCACCAGGACGAGCAGGGCAAGGACTTCGAGCTTGAGTCCGAGGGCCTGATCCTCGCCACCGGCTATCAGTACGTCACGCCCGACTTCCTTGAGCCGGTGCGCGACCGGATCCGCTGGGACGGCCGCGGCCGCTTCGAGGTCGCCCGCAACTACTCGATCGACACCACGGGACGCGGCATCTTCCTGCAGAACGGCGCCGTGCACGCCCACTCCCTGACCAGCCCCGATCTGGGCATGGGCCCGTACCGCAACGCGTACATCATCGGTGAGCTGCTCGGCTCCGAGTACTACCCCGTCGAGAAGTCCATCGCGTTCCAGGAGTTCGCCGTATGAGCAACACTTCAGAACACACTTCAGACCTGACCCTGCGCCCCCTCGATCCGCTGAAGGACGCCGAGCTCCTGCACGGCTGGGTCACCCACCCCAAGGCCTCGTTCTGGATGATGCAGGACGCCACGCTGCCGGACGTCGAGCGCGAGTACATGGCGATCGCCGCCCACGAGCACCACGACGCGTTCATCGGCCTGCACAAAGGCGTCCCCGCCTTCCTGATGGAGCGCTACGACCCGCGACACGTCGAGCTGGTCGGCCTCTACGACCCCGAGCCCGGCGACGTGGGCATGCACTTCCTCACCGCGCCCTCCGACGTCCGCATCCCCGGCTTCACGCGTGACGTGATCACCAAGGTCATGGCGACGCTCTTCGCCGACCCTGCGGTCCAGCGCGTGGTGGTCGAGCCCGACGTCGACAACAAGGCCGTGCACGCCCTCAACGAAGCCGTCGGGTTCCGCGCGGCCGAGGTCATCCAGAAGCCGGAGAAGAAGGCTCTGCTGAGCTTCTGCACCCGGGAGCAGTTCGAAGCAGCAGTACGCGAACAAGCAGTACGTGAAAGGGAATCGGCGATATGACCCTGTCCGACGCCACGGCGCACCTCTCCCCCGAGCGCTGGGAGCAGGCCAACCGCCTCCTCATCCGCAAGGCCATCGCCGAGTTCGCCCACGAGCGGCTCTTCACCCCGGAGCCCCTGGGTGACGACAAATACGTCATCCGCAGCGACGACGCCCTGACCCGCTACCGCTTCACCGCCAAGCGGCTCAGGCTCGACCACTGGCAGGTGGACGCCGACTCCATATCCCGGCACCGCGACGGCACCGAACTCCCGCTGAACGCCCTCGACTTCTTCATCGAGCTGCGTACGGCGCTCGGCTTGAGCGACGAGATCCTGCCGGTCTACCTGGAGGAGATCTCCTCCACCCTCTCCGGCACCTGCTACAAACTCACCAAGCCCGCGATCCCGGCCGCCGAGCTCTCCCGCTCCGGCTTCCAGGAGATCGAGACGGGCATGACCGAGGGCCACCCCTGCTTCGTCGCCAACAACGGGCGGCTCGGCTTCGGCGTGCACGAGTACCTCTCGTACGCTCCCGAGACCGCGAGCCCCGTACGCCTCGTGTGGCTGGCGGCGAGCAAGGAGCGCGCCGCGTTCACGGCGGGCGCGGGCATCGACTACGAGTCGTTCTTCCGGGCCGAGCTGGGCCAGGAGACCCTGGAGCGCTTCGACCGCAAACTCCGCGACCAGGGCCTGGACCCGGAGGACTATCTCCTGATCCCGGCACACCCCTGGCAGTGGTGGAACAAGCTGTCGGTGACCTTCGCGGCCGAGGTCGCCCAGCGGCATCTGGTCTGCCTGGGCGAGGGCGACGACGAGTACCTCGCCCAGCAGTCGATCCGTACGTTCTTCAACCAGAGCGACCCGGCCAAGCACTACGTCAAAACGGCCCTCTCGGTCATCAACATGGGCTTCATGCGCGGGCTTTCGGCCGCGTACATGGAGGCGACCCCGGCGATCAACGACTGGCTCGCGAACCTCATCGACACCGACGAGACCCTGAAGTCGACCGGCCTCACGATCATCCGCGAGCGCGCGGCCGTCGGCTATCGCCACCTGGAGTACGAGGCCGCGACCGACCGCTACTCCCCGTACCGCAAAATGCTCGCGGCCCTGTGGCGCGAGAGCCCCGTCCCGTCCCTCGCGGAGGGCGAGCAACTGGCCACGATGGCCTCGCTCCTGCACACCGACCGCGACGGCGCGTCCTTCGCGGGCGCCCTCATCGAGCGCTCGGGACTCACCCCCGCCGAGTGGCTGCGCGGCTATCTGCACGCCTACCTGACGCCGCTCCTGCACAGCTTCTACATGTACGACCTCGTCTTCATGCCGCACGGCGAGAACGTCATCCTGGTCCTGAAGGACGGCGTCGTACAGCGGGCGATCTTCAAGGACATCGCCGAGGAGATCGCGGTCATGGACCCGGACGCGGTGCTCCCGCCGACGGTGGAGCGGCTGCGGGTCGAGGTCCCCGACGACCAGAAGCTCCTGTCCATCTTCACGGACGTCTTCGACTGCTTCTTCCGCTTCCTGTCCGCGAACCTCGTCACCGAGGGCCTGGTGGACGAGGAGACGTTCTGGGGCGCCGTCGCCGAGTGCGTGAACGCCTACCAGGAGGCCACGCCCCAACTGGCGGACAAGTTCAAGCAGTTCGACATGTTCGCCCCCGAGTTCTCGCGCTCCTGCCTGAACCGGCTTCAGCTGCGGGACAACGAACAGATGGTGGACCTCGCCGATCCGGCGGGCGCGCTGCAACTGGTCGGGACGCTGAAGAACCCGATCGCTTAACCCCCTATGCCAGGTGGGGCTCGGGAGACGGTCCTCCCGAGCCCCACCTTCGTACACGCATCCTTAAGTACTGCTCCTAATTACCGGGCCAAGGCACGTCCGGCGCCTTGTAGTAGCCGATTCCCAACGCGTCCCAGCGCGGCCCCTGTTCGGCGAGCCGCACCTTGTACGTGTCCCAGTCGTGCGTCGACGCGGGCGACCAGCCGAGCTCGGCGATGCCGGGCAGCCGCGGGAACGCCATGTACTCGATGTGCGGGGAGGTCGAGATCGTCTCCGACCACAGCGGCGCCTCGACACCCTGGATCGAGTCCGCGGGCGCGCCCGTCAGGTACGTCCCCGGGTCCCAGTCGTAGCTGCGCTGCACCGAGACGTAGCCCGCCCAGGCCAGGCCCAGCGGGGTGTCCTTGTCGTACTTCATGTCGAGGTAGGCGCGGTCCGCGGGCGAGAGGACCAGCTTGGTGCCCTTCTTCGCCGCGTTCACGACCTGCTCGCGCTCGGCGGCACCGGTGGCGTCGTAGCCCCAGTACTGCGCGATGGCGCCCTTGGCGGGTGTGGCGCCGGTCAGCTGGTGCCAGCCGATCGCGGTCTTGCCGTACTTGGCGACCACGGGCTGCACCTTGTTCATGAACGCCACATAGTCCTCGTGGCTGGTGGAGTGCGCCTCGTCGCCGCCGATGTGGATGTACTTGCCGGGCGTCAGGGCGGCGATCTCACGGATGACGTCGTCCACGAAGTCGTACGTGACGTCCTTCTTCACGCACAGCGAGCTGAAGCCGACCTCGGTGCCGGTGTAGAGCGGGGGCGCGACGCCGTCGCAGTTCAGCTCGGCGTACGAGGCGAGCGCGGCGTTCGTGTGGCCCGGCATGTCGATCTCGGGGATCACCTCGAGCTGCCGCGATGCCGCGTACTGGACGATGTCCTTGTACTGGGCCTTGGTGTAGTAGCCGCCCTTGCCGCCGCCGACCTGCGTGGAGCCGCCGTACGTCGCGAGCTTGGGCCAGGAGTCGATCGCGATGCGCCAGCCCTGGTCGTCGCTCAGGTGCAGGTGCAGCTTGTTGACCTTGTAGAGCGACATCTGGTCGATGTAGCGCTTGACCTTGTCGACCGAGAAGAAGTGCCGCGACACGTCGAGCATCGCGCCGCGGTGTTCGTAGCGGGGCGAGTCCTTGATGGTGCCGCCCGCGACCAGCCAGGGGCCCTTCTGCCTGGTCTGCTTCTCGGCGGCCGCGGGAAGCTGCTGGCGCAGCGTCTGGACGCCGTAGAAGAGCCCGGCGGGCTTGCGGGCCGTGATGGTGACGGAGCCGCGCGAGGACTCCAGGCGGTAGCCCTCGCTGCCCAGGGACTTGTCCTTGGAGCTCAGCCGCAGCCGGATGCCGTCGCGGCCCTCGTCGTCGGTGACCTTCAGTGGGTAGCCGGTGGAGGGGCGCAGGACGCCCGCCAGATAGCTGCCGATCCGGTGCGCGTCACGCGAGTCGTCGTCGACCCGGATGCGGGTCTTGGAGTTGATCTCGTACGGGGATCCACCGGGGACGGCGGACGCGGGGGCCGGGACGATCTGGCCGAGCGGGGTCGGGGTGGTGGCCGTGGTTGCCTCCTTCACACCGCTGCCGCCGCCCGGCACAGCGGCCACGGACGAGAATCCGGCCGCGGCCACGAGCAGCAACGAGCCGAACAGGCGGGTCGATCTGTGGTGCTGTCTCACGAGCGGGTCCCTTCGACGGGCCATCACTGTGGTGCATCGCAATCGAACGGTCACCATGGGTACCTTGCGCCCCGTGGCGGGTCAAGGGTGTAGACCACTTCCGCCGCCCGCCGATGGAAGAATCCTCCCATGGCGGAAATCATCCAGCGCGACGGAACCTGGACCTTCGACGGAGAGACGCTGCGCCTTGTGCCGGGACGCGACAAGAACGTGTCTCTGCTGCGCAAGTCGCTGGGAGAACTGGCCGTGCCGCTGGGCGCGTTGGCGGGCATCGCCTTCGAACAGGGCAAGAAGTCGGGGCGCCTGAGGCTGCGGCTGCGGGACGGCGCGGATCCGTTGCTGCAGGCGGCCGGGGGCAAGTTCGGGGACGCGGATCCGTATCAGCTGACGGTGGAGTCGGACCGCTACGGCGTCGCGGAGTACGTCGTGGACGAGGTCCGCAACGCCCTCCTTGTCGAACAGGTGCCGGCCGCGTCCTGCGACAGCTATCTGCTGCCGGGACCCTCTGTGCCGCTCTCGGTGTCGGCGGGGGACGGCACGGCGAGCTTCGACGGCGAGCACATCCGTCTGGAGTGGAACTGGAAGACGGAGGAGGCGAAGTCGGCGGCCGGTACGCGGTCGCTGGCCCTTGCGGATGTGGCCGGGGTGGAGTGGCAGCCCGCCGTGGGCCTTGAGAACGGCTACCTCCGCTTCACTGTCCGGCACTCCCCCACGAAGGCCCCGCCGAAGTACGACCCGAACTCGGTCGAGCTGTGGGGGTTCAAGAAGGATCCGCTGATGGCGCTGGTCGCTGCGGCCGTGCAGGTGCGGTTGCCTCATCCGGCGGGGGCCTTGGCGGAGTCCTCGGAGGCGCCGCCTGCCCTGGCTGCGCAGTCCGCGCCTGCCGCTCCGGCCGAGGATGATCACGATGCGTTGCTGCGGCGCCTGCGGGAGCTCGGGGATCTGCATCAGACCGGGATACTCACCGATGAAGAGTTCGCCGCCGCCAAGCAGGCCGTCCTGAAACGGCTCTAGGACGCCGCTTCGCGGCGGATTTTTCCCGCCCACCCACCCGATTGCCCCGCATCGGGGCTGATTCTCGCCGCGCTCCTGCCCGATACCGGGCAGGATTGTTGCACCCAGAGGGCTGTTCCTTCAGGATCAACGAATGCACGACGACCTGGTGGACCACCTCACCCGCAGCACCCCGCTCCAGCGGGGCGAAGCCCTGCGGGTCATCCAGGACGTGCTCGCCTACTTCGACGAGACGACCGAAGAATTCGTCCGTCGCCGCCACCGCGAACTGCAAGGTCAGGGCCTGCTGAACGCGGCGATCTTCGAAAAGATCTCGGCGGATCTCACTTACCGCGCGGTCGCGCCGCCCGAGCTCACCCTCCGGCAGCTGCGTCGCATCATCTACGGCTAGGACACCCTCTATGTGTGGAATCGTCGGTTATATCGGCAAGCGTGACGTGGCCCCGCTCCTCCTCGAAGGCCTGCAGCGCCTGGAGTACCGCGGCTACGACTCCGCGGGCGTCGTCATCACCAGCCCCAAGGCCTCCGGCCTGAAGATGGTCAAGGCGAAGGGCCGCGTCCGCGACCTGGAGGCCAAGGTGCCCGCCCGCTTCAAGGGCACCACCGGCATCGCCCACACCCGCTGGGCCACGCACGGCGCCCCGTCCGACGAGAACGCCCACCCGCACATGTCGGGCGACAACAAGGTCGCCGTCGTCCACAACGGCATCATCGACAACGCATCCGAGCTGCGTGCCAAGCTCACCGCCGACGGCGTCGAGTTCCTCTCCGAGACGGACACCGAGGTCCTCACCCACCTCATCGCCCGCGCCCAGGCGGACAAGCTGGAGGACAAGGTCCGCGAGGCCCTGCGCCACATCGAGGGCACGTACGGCATCGCCGTCCTGCACGCCGACTTCAACGACCGCATCGTCGTCGCCCGCAACGGCTCCCCCGTCGTCCTCGGCATCGGCGAGAAGGAGATGTTCGTCGCCTCGGACGTCGCCGCGCTCGTCTCGCACACCCGCCAGGTCGTCACCCTCGACGACGGCGAGATGGCCACCCTCAAGGCCGACGACTACCGCACGTACACGACCGAGGGCTCGCGCACGACGGCCTCGCCGACCACCGTGGAGTGGGAGGCCGAGTCGTACGACATGGGCGGCCACGACACGTACATGCACAAGGAGATCTTCGAGCAGCCCGACGCCGTGGACCGCGTCCTGCGCGGCCGCATCGACGACCGCTTCTCCACCGTGCATCTCGGCGGCCTGAACCTCGACGCGCACGACGCCCGCAAGGTGCGCCGCGTCAAGATCCTCGGCTGCGGCACCTCGTACCACGCGGGCATGATCGGCGCCCAGATGATCGAGGAGCTGGCCCGCATCCCCGCCGACGCGGAGCCCGCGAGCGAGTTCCGCTACCGCAACGCGGTCGTGGACCCCGACACCCTCTACATCGCCGTCTCCCAGTCCGGCGAGACCTACGACGTGCTCGCCGCCGTCCAGGAGCTGAAGCGCAAGGGCGCCCGCGTCCTGGGCGTCGTGAACGTCGTCGGCTCCGCGATCGCCCGTGAGGCGGACGCGGGCGTGTACGTCCACGCGGGCCCGGAGGTCTGCGTCGTCTCGACCAAGTGCTTCACCAACACCACGGTCGCCTTCGGCCTGCTCGCCCTGCACCTGGGCCGCATCCGTGACCTGTCGGTCTCCGACGGCAAGCGGATCATCGAGGGCCTGCGCAAGCTGCCCGGTCAGATCTCGGAGATCCTCAAGCAGGAGGACGAGATCAAGAAGATCGCCAAGGAGTACGCGGACGCCCGCTCGATGCTCTTCATCGGACGCGTACGCGGCTACCCCGTCGCCCGCGAGGCCTCGCTCAAGCTCAAGGAGGTCTCGTACATCCACGCCGAGGCCTACCCCGCGTCCGAGCTCAAGCACGGCCCGCTCGCACTCATCGAGCCCGCGCTCCCGACGGTCGCGATCGTCCCGGACGACGACCTCCTGGAGAAGAACCGCGCCGCCCTGGAGGAGATCAAGGCCCGCAGCGGCAAGATCCTCGCCGTGGCGCACCAGGAGCAGGAGAAGGCCGACCAGACCATCCTCGTCCCGAAGAACGAGAACGAGCTGGACCCGATCCTGATGGGCATCCCGCTCCAGCTCCTCGCCTACCACACGGCGTTGGCCCTGGGCCGCGACATCGACAAGCCGCGCAACCTGGCCAAGTCGGTCACCGTCGAGTAGTCCCGCACCACAGAAGTGATCGCCCACAAGTGAACGACTCCCCGCACGTGCCACCAAGCGTGCGGGGAGTCGTTCTTCAGGGGCCGGGGGCGCCCATTCCCCCGACCCACGCCTGCCTCAGCCGGTAGCCGTCACTCCCCGGCCGGCAGGACGCCCGGGGAGGGCTGTGGGCCAGTGGGCCAGGGCTGCCGTCGCTCCGTACCAGGCGAGCAGGCCCGCGACCGCGGCGAACCAGCCGCCCGCCTCGGCGAGCCCGGCGCTGTCGCCGAACAGCGAGACGGCGATCAGGACGAGGGACACGAAGAGCAGACCGTACGTCCCCCGCGCGAGCGCGGCGCCGCCGGACGCCCCCAGGGCGAGGCTGAGCGTGACGAGCGCGAACAGGAGCAGGAAGAGGCCCGCCGCGTTGGCCGAGACCTGCGCGTCGGCCGAGACGCCCCAGGTGAACCAGAGCGCGCCGAGCGCGGTGAACGCGGTGCCGGTGAACGCGTCGCTGTCGCGGAACGCGAAGAGACCGGCGACGAACAGGGCGACGCCTCCCACGAACGTCGCGAGGGTGACGGCATCCGCCGCCGTCACTCCGTCGATCACTTCGGTGTGACCGATCCCGAAGGCCAACAGCGTGAGCCCCAGGGCGAGATGGCCGAGAGTGGAGGTGGTGCTTCCCGCAGAGACTTCGTTGTCCACGGCGGGCTCCCTTCATGTGCGGTGTGCAGTTGTTGTGCCACCTGTTCGTACCCTTCACAAGGGCACAAACCACCTCTACGCACGAGTAGATTTATCTACACAGGAAGGGAGTTGACGCCCCGTCGCCTCATCTCACCTGGGGCGGAGGTGCGTTACGGAATGACGACGACGGGTCGTTGCGCACGGCGCGCGAGCCGGCCCGCGACCGAACCGAAGATGCGCCCCACGATCCCGTGCGTCGATCCGACGACGATCGCGTCCGCCGAGTACTCCCGGCCGACCTCTTCGAGTTCGTGGCAGATGTCGCCGCCGCGCTCGACGAGGATCCATGGCACCTCGGCCAGATAGTCCGCACAGGCCAGTTCGAGCCCGAGCACTTCCGTGCGGTGGTCCGGCACGTCGACGAAGACCGGCGGCTCACAGCCCGCCCACACCGTGGTGGGGAGCCTGTTGGCGACATGCACGATGATCAGGCCGGAGCCGGAGCGATGGGCCATCCCGATCGCGTACGAGAGAGCGCGCTCACTGGAGGTCGAGCCGTCGAAGCCGACGACGACCCCGTGCCGGAAGGCCGGATCGCAGGAATGACGTGGTTCTTCCGCCGCCTGGGGGGTCGCCGTGGGATCGGCGACCTGCCGCTTGCGGTCCGCGGGTTCGGAGAATTCGTGACCGGCCATGGGTGTCTCGGCGAAGGAGTCCTCTGTGGGAGGGTCGGCTTTGTTCGGGTCTTACGGCGCAGTATGGAGCAGAACGGACAGGATCGGGCAGGGGTGAGGAGGAGCGGCGACGACCACCGGAGCTGTGTCCGGGAATCATCTTCCCAACCCCATACCCCTAAGGGTACGGCGACACTCCTCTCCTGCCCAGAGCTTGCTACCGGCCCTGCGGGAGCCTCACGGCGTTCACCGGAGCATGCATGAGCGGCGCCCGTATGGCAATGGTTGCTGCCTCGTACAGGCGGTTTGGGCACCCACCCGTGTGGGCCGGCATCGGCCACCAGGTTCACGCCAGTGACCGGCCGAGCGACCACGCGTTGAACCCCGGTACACCACCGCCACAGGGAGCCCGCCGTGCCTGGACCGCCGCCCGTGTCCTCACAAGTCACGACGTCCTCACAAGTCACGATGCGGGGCCGCCGACGCCCTCCGGAGGGGGCGCACGAGCGCCCGCGCGGCGGCGTCCCCGCACCGCGCGCCGAGGGGACGCCTCCCACCCCTGCGCAGGACTCCGCGAGCGATGTCGTGCGCTGGGCGGCCTTCAGCTGCGTCCTGGTTCCCGTCGTCCTCGTGGGGTACGGGACATCACTGGCGGGAGCCGCGGGATCGGCCCTCGGGCTCGTGGCCGTGACGGGGGTCTGCCGGCTGCTGCTGCGGCAGTCCGAGCGGGGTGCGGCGCGGCTGGTCGAGGAGCAGGGCCGCGAGCGCCGCGGGCGGCACGGGCGGGCGGGTGCGGGGGCGCACCGGGGCGGTCGGCATTCTGGTGGGTCCACGCCGGGGGACTGACCGATTCACGTGCACTCCCCCGTATCTTTTCAGCCAACTTCCTACGGCCGTGCATTCCTTGGCCGAAGGGGTACTCAACCCCGGTCCCACCAGGGCTGAAAGGCATGCGGAAGGCGCCTGAACCCTACGGGGACCGGCCACGGAGCCGAGGCGCACTTCCCAGCAACGCCCGTGAGTGCAACGCTTCGTGATCGACTGCTTCACGCCAAGTTGCCATGTCGACATAGTGCCGGGTCCTTAACTGGTCACCCCGGCAGCACGGGACGCAGTAGATTCGATCATGACTGTATTACGGCGGGGGACTGGTGGAGGACCGAGGGGAAACGTGCAGGAGCGACAGGTCCGACAGGAACGCCAAGAGCGCCGAGAACGCAGAGACCGTAGAGAACGCCGCGAAACCAGAGCACGCCAAGAACAGGGAGCCGCGACGACCGAGGGGGGCTTAGCACCATGAGCCACGACTCCACTGCCGTGCAAGAAGCCGCGTCGCGGAAGCTTTCCGGACGCCGCCGCAGGGAGATTGTCGCGGTGCTGCTGTTCAGCGGTGGCCCCATCTTCGAGAGCTCCATACCGCTCTCCGTGTTCGGGATCGACCGGCAGGACGCCGGGGTCCCTCGCTACCGGCTGCTGGTGTGCGCCGGCGAAGAGGGACCACTGCGTACGACCGGGGGGCTCGAACTCACCGCGCCACATGGCCTGGAGGCGATAGGGCGTGCGGGCACCGTCGTGGTGCCGGCCTGGCGGTCGATCACATCGCCGCCGCCGCCGGAGGCACTCGACGCGCTGCGCCGCGCGCACGAGGAGGGCGCCCGCATCGTGGGTCTGTGCACCGGGGCATTCGTGCTCGCCGCGGCCGGTCTGCTCGACGGCCGTCCGGCGACCACGCACTGGATGTACGCACCGACGCTGGCCAAGCGGTATCCGTCCGTCCATGTGGACCCGCGTGAGCTCTTCGTCGACGACGGGGACGTACTCACCAGCGCGGGGACCGCGGCCGGAATTGATCTGTGCCTGCACATCGTGCGCACCGACCACGGCAACGAGGCGGCGGGCGCGCTCGCCCGCAGGCTCGTCGTGCCTCCGCGCAGGGCCGGCGGCCAGGAGCGCTATCTCGACAGGTCTTTACCTGAGGAGATCGGCGCCGACCCGCTCGCCGAGGTCGTCGCCTGGGCCCTGGAACATCTCCACGAGCAGTTCGACGTGGAGACCCTGGCCGCGCGCGCGTACATGAGCAGGCGCACCTTCGACCGCAGGTTCCGCTCGCTCACCGGGAGCGCTCCCCTGCAGTGGCTGATCACTCAGCGCGTACTGCAGGCACAGCGGCTGCTCGAGACCTCCGACTACTCCGTCGACGAGGTCGCGGGCCGCTGCGGCTTCCGCTCGCCCGTGGCCCTGCGCGGCCACTTCCGCCGCCAGCTGGGCTCGTCGCCCGCCGCCTACCGGGCCGCTTACCGCGCCCGCAGGCCGCAGGGGGGTGAGCGGACCATGCTGGAACCCCAGGTGTCCGCTCCCACCGGGCCGACGCTGCACGCGGAGAGCGGACCTGTCCCGTCGCAGACACGGCGTACGGCGGCGGCGAGCGCGCTCGGCCCGTCGGCCTCGCTGTCCGCGGACACGGGAAAGCCGAGCTCGGATGTATACGCGCCAGGCCGTCCGCCACTGCCCGGCCAGAGGAGCGCGCCGTAGGGTAAGACGCATGAACGATCGCATGGTGTGGATCGACTGCGAGATGACCGGGCTCTCGCTGACGGATGACGCACTTATCGAGGTGGCCGCACTGGTCACCGACTCGGAACTGAACGTGCTCGGCGAAGGTGTGGACATCGTGATCCGCCCGCCGGACGCGGCGCTGGAGACCATGCCCGAGGTGGTGCGCAAAATGCACACCGCCTCGGGGCTCCTCGACGAACTGGCCGGAGGCACGACGCTGGCCGACGCCGAGGAGCAGGTCCTGGCGTACGTACGTGAGCACGTCAAGGAGCCGCGCAAGGCTCCGCTCTGCGGGAACTCGGTCGGCACCGACCGGGGCTTCCTGCTGCGCGACATGCAGACACTGGAGGAGTTTCTCCACTACCGCATCGTCGACGTCTCCTCGATCAAGGAACTCGCCCGGCGGTGGTACCCCCGGGCGTACTTCAACAGCCCGGACAAGAACGGCAACCACCGGGCACTGGCCGACATCCGCGAGTCCATCGCCGAGCTGCGCTACTACCGCGAGGCGATCTTCGTGCCGCAGCCCGGACCGGACTCGGACACCGCGAAAACCATCGCGGCCAAGTACGTGCTGCCCGCGGAGTAGCCTCCGCGGAACCCCTCTGTACGGGGTCCGGAAAACGCGTGCGCGAGCACCCCTTCGGACCCTGTACACTTTTTCTCGGCCGGTCGGAAGAACGAAAAACGACCGGACATGGTGGGTGTAGCTCAGTTGGTAGAGCACCTGGTTGTGGTCCAGGTGGCCGCGGGTTCAAGTCCCGTCACTCACCCTGATTGATCAAGGCCCGGTCTGCGAAAGCAGTCCGGGCCTTCTTCATGCCCGGACGCTTGGCCAAACCGTGGCCACACCCGCGGGAACGACGCGGCCGGAATCCCACGAAGGGACGGCTCGGTTACCGCAGACGGTCCATGGTCGTTTTATCCGCATGCCGGACCGGTGAGTCCTGGCACTCGAAAGGTCAGTCCCCTCGCCAGGAGGCACCATGCGTTTGCGCACCATCTTCGCCACGGCCGCCCTTGCCACCGCCGCCGTCATCGGCGGGGCCGGCACGGCCGCCGCCGATCCCGGCCCCGGCGCCGACGCCGTCGGCGCGGCGCAGAACTCGCCCGGCGTCATCAGCGGCAACGTCATCCAGGTGCCCGTTCACGTGCCCGTCAACGTGTGCGGCAACTCCATCGACATCATCGGGCTCCTCAACCCCGCGTTCGGCAACACCTGCGTCAACGACTGAGCCTCGCCCCGGAAGACCTCGCGGCAATAGCTCCCGCCCCCTCTCGCCTTCGGGCGGGAGGGGGTGCATTCTCTGTTGCTGCCAGTGCTGTCGGAACCGCCCGTACTGGCGCCTGAACATTGGCCTCAGCCGTGCCGGGACGCATGGGCTCAACAACTCTGCTTTGCCATAGCGTGGTTACGGGGAGAGGGGGCTCAGTTCATGTCGACCGATTCCGCGATCCTCGTCGTCGATGACCACAAGGACACCCTGTTCGCGCTGGAGAGCGCGCTGGTCCCTCTCGGCTACCCGCTGCTGAGCGCCTCCAACGGCGACGACGCCCTCAGGGTGATCCTGCGCGGGGGCGTCGGGCTCATCCTGCTCGATGTGCGCATGCCGGTCGTGAGCGGTCTCGATGTCGTGCGCTACGTACGCCACCTTGACCAGACACGTTCCATTCCCATCATCTTGCTGACGGGTTTCGACGTGAGCCGCGAGGTGGCCACCGCGGCCTTTGTTCTCGGCGTGGCCGACGTGGCTCTCAAGCCCATTGATCCGCTGACTCTGCGCACCAAGGTCCGCTATCTCTTCGAGACCTATACGCAGCTGAGATCCATGCGACAGGAGATCGACGATCTCCGGGCCCAGGTGAAGGCCGGAACCGCCAAGCCGACGAACGACAGCCACTCCGCACCACGGCGCTTGGCCGACCCTCAGGTCGAAACGTGACAGCTCACCGTTGAGGGTGAGCTCTCACACGGGGCGCGAAGGGCGGCCTCATGGTCGATCCGCGCGCACCCTTCACGCCCGCGCGAGGACGGTGCAGAGTGCGTGGGGCGCTTCGTGCGGCCCGTGACGGTACGGGGTCCCGGGGCGCACGGGCCGTCGGTTGCCTCCCGCGTCGGCGGCCCGTCCGGCTGCCCGTCCGGCTGCCCGTCCGGCTGCCGTAGGCCGTCCCGGCGGTCGCTCAGGACGACGCCCGCTCCACCAGTTCCGTCGGCAGCACCAGCTGGCGGTGCTCCAGGCGCCGGGCGGACGCCGGGCGGTCGTCCGCGATCTCGGCGAGCAGAAGATCGATCATCGCCCGGCCCATCTCCTCGATCGGCTGGCGCACGCTCGTCAGCGGCGGGTCCATGTGGCGGGCGATCGCCGAGTCGTCGAAGCCGACGAGCGCCACGTCGTCGGGTATCCGGCGCCCGGCCTCGCGCAGGACCTGACGGGCGCCCGCCGCCATGACGTCGGAGCCCGCGAACACGGCGTCCACGCCGGGGCAGGCCGCGAGCAGCTCCGTCATCGCCCTGCGGCCGCCCTCCTCCGTGAAGTCGCCCGGCGCGATCAGCCGCTCGTCCACGGGACGCCCCGCGTCCGACAGCGCGGCGCGGTAGCCGTCCAGGCGGCGCTGGGCGCCGTACACGTCCAGGCGGCCGGTGATGGTGGCTATGGACGTGCGGCCGCGCGCCAGAAGGTGCTCCACCGCCGAGTGCGCCCCGGCGAAGTTGTCGGAGTCGACCGAGGGCAGCGCCTCGTCGGCCGAGCGGCGGCCGCTGATCACCGCGGGGATCTCCAGCTGGGCAAGGAGGTCCGGCAGCGGGTCGTCCGCGTGGACGGAGACCAGGAGGACCCCGTCGACACGGTGGGCGGCGAGGTACTGCGCCAGACGCTGCCGCCTGCGGTCGTTCCCCGCGAAGATCAGCAGGAGCTGCATCTCCGTCTCGCCGAGCTCCGCCCCGACACCGCGCAGCACGTCGGAGAAGTACGGCTCGGCGAAGAAGCGGGTCTCGGGCTCGGGCACGACAAGGGCGATGGCGTCGGTGCGGTTGGCGGCGAGGGCGCGGGCCGCCGTGTTCGGGACGTAACCGAGTTCCGCGACGGCGGCCTCGACCGCCGTGCGGGTCGCCTCGCTCACCCGCGGCGATCCGTTGATCACCCGGGAGACCGTTCCGCGGCCCACTCCCGCCCTGGCGGCGACCTCCTCCAGGGTCGGTCGCCCGCCACTGCGGTTGCGCGCACCGTGAGCTGCCATTGTCCGCCTCCCGTCGCACATCCCCCGGCGAGGAATGTAGAGGAATGTAACAGCCTGATCATTGCCGGGCAGATGGCCGGACGCTCGGGCGCCCTCGTAACGGCCCGAGTAACAGCCCGATAACTGAAGACATGTCTCTACGTCCGGTCCCTTGACACCCCCGCCCCCAGCCACGACTCTTCAACTCATCACTTGTGGGAGCGCTCCCACACTACCTGACACGTACACAACCCGCACGTTCCCCGCCCGAGCCGAAGAGTCAAACAACGGGGCAAGAAGCGCAGTTGGCCGGGGGGTCGGCACGTCAGGCAACAGGAGGACGCAATGCGCACGAGTTCCCGCCGACCACGTCGGCTGATGGCTTTCGCGGCCGTGGCCGCGCTGGCCACGAGCCTGCTGGCCGGTTGTTCCAGCGACGACGAGAGCGGCTCGGAGGGCGGCGACGGCAAGGTCACGCTCAACGTGGGCACGTTCGGCGTGCTGGGCCTGAAGCAGGCAGGTCTCTACGACGAGTACGAGGAGTCGCACCCGAACATCAAGATCAAAGAGAACGTCATCGAGCGGAACGACGCCTACTACCCGAAGCTCCTCACCCAGCTCCAGTCCGGCGCCGGCGTCAACGACGTCGCCGCCATAGAGGTCAGCAACATCACCGAGGTCGTACAGACCCAGGGCGCCAAGTTCGAGGACCTGAGCAAGGCCGATGGCGTGGACAAGGCCACGTATCTCGACTGGAAGTGGAAGCAGGCCACGACCGAGGACGGCAAGACGGTCGGCCTCGGCGTCGACATCGGCCCGACGGCGCTCTGTTACCGCAAGGACCTCTTCAAGAAGGCCGGTCTGCCCACCGACCGCGAGGAACTCGCCAAGGCGTGGGCCGGCGACTGGGACAAGTACGTCGCGCTCGGCGAGAAGTACATGAAGAAGGCACCCGACGGCACGAAGTTCGTCGACTCCGCCTCCAGCGTCTACAACGCCGTCTTCGCCGGTGCGAAAGAGCGGTACTACGACAAGGGCGGCAAGGAGATCTACGAGGACAGCCAGGGCCGCAAGGACGCCTGGGACGCGGCGATGAAGGTCGCGGACGGCGACATGTCGTCCAAGCTCAAGCAGTTCGACCCGACGTGGGACCAGGGCTTCGCCAACGCCAAGTTCGCCACCGTGGCCTGCCCCGCGTGGATGGCCGGCTACATCCAGGAGAAGACGGGCCCGGAGGGCAAGGGCCAGTGGGACATGGCCAAGGCACCCGAGGACGGCAACTGGGGCGGAACGTTCCTCGGGGTGCCGAGCGCGGGCAAGCACAAGAAGGAGGCGACCGAGCTCGCCGTCTGGCTGACCCAGCCCGAGCAGCTCGCGAAGGTCTTCGCCAAGCAGGCCAGCTTCCCGTCCACCCCGTCGGCGTACGACACGCTGAAGCCGTCGCCGGCGACCAAGGCGTACTTCAATGACGCGCCCATCACGGAGATCTACGCCGACATCGCGAAGAACACCCCCGCGGCCGTGTACGGCCTCAAGGACGCCCAGATCGGACAGTCCATCACGGACATCGGTGTGCTCCAGGTGGAGCAACAGGGCAAGTCTCCGGCGGAGGGCTGGAAGGCCGCTCAGGAGGAGATCAAGGATGTTCTGGGACAGTGACGCGCATGTCCGAGACCGCTGAGTACGCCGAGACCGCGTCCCCCGGTGAGGGGGACGCGGCCCCGGCCGCGTCCGGGAGGCGCAAGTCCTCCCCCACGTCCTCGTGGCGCAGCCGCCTGTACCGCTGGGACATAAAGGCGTCGCCGTACGTCTTCGTCGCGCCGTTCTTCCTCTTCTTCGGCGCCTTCGGCCTGTTCCCGCTGCTCTACACCGGCTGGGCATCGCTGCACCGCCTGGAGCTGACCAACCTCGACGACAGCACCTGGCTGGGCCTGGAGAACTACACCAACCTGCTGCAGAGCGACTACTTCTGGAACGCGCTCGGCAACACCTTCACCATCGGCATCATCGCCACCGTCCCCCAGCTCGCCATCGCCCTCGGCATCGCGCATCTGCTCAACTACAAGCTGCGCGGCTCCACTCTGTGGCGCGTTGCGATGCTCGCTCCGTACGCCACCTCGGTGGCGAGCGCGTCGCTGGTCTTCACGCTGCTGTTCGCGTGGGACGGCGGCATGGTCAACTGGATGATCGGGTCCGTCGGCATCGACCCGATCAACTGGCGCGAGTCGTCATGGGGTTCGCAGTTCGCGGTGTCGTCGATCGTCATGTGGCGGTGGACCGGCTACAACGCGCTGATCTATCTGGCGGCGATGCAGGCCGTGCCGCACGACCTGTACGAGTCGGCCTCGCTCGACGGCGCCTCGCGCTGGCAGCAGTTCCGGCACGTGACGATCCCGATGCTGCGTCCGACGATCCTGTTCACGATCGTCGTCTCCACCATCGGGGCGACCCAACTCTTCGGTGAGCCACTGCTGTTCGGTGGCACGGCCGGATCCAAGGGCGGGGCGGACCACCAGTTCCAGACGCTGGGTCTCTATCTGTACGACCAGGGCTGGATCAACGGCCACCTGGGCCGGGCTTCGGCCGTCGCCTGGCTGATGCTCGTGATCCTGCTGCTCATCGCCGCGGTCAATCTGCTGATCGCCCGACGTCTGAGGAAGGACCGATGAAGTCCCGCAGCACGGGCCCGACGACAGGCCTCGCCACGGACGCGCCGGCCGACGTGGTCACGAGCCCGAAGACCATCCCTGCCCCGAGCCCGAGGAGGGGCCGCCCACTGGGGCTCAAGGCCGGTCGCACGATGCACGCGGGGCCCGTGACCTACATCGTTCTGACGCTGTTCACGGCCGTCTCGCTTGCTCCACTGATCTGGACGGCGATCGCGGCGTCGCGTACGAGCGGGCGGCTGGCCCAGACACCGCCACCCCTGTGGTTCGGCGGAAACCTGTTCAAGAACCTCGAACGGGCGTGGACCGAGGCGAGCCTGGGCGACGCGATGCTCAACACCACGATCGTGGCGGGCAGCATCACCATCGGCACCGTCCTGTTCTCCACGGTCGCCGGATTCGCCTTCGCCAAGCTGAAGTTCAGGTTCAGCGGTCTGCTGCTCCTGCTGACCATCGGCACGATGATGGTGCCGCCGCAGCTGAGTGTCGTACCGCTCTATCTGTGGATCGCCGACCTGCAGTGGACCAATCAGCTCCAGGCGGTGATCCTGCCGACGTTCGTGAGCGCCTTCGGGGTGTTCTTCATGCGGCAGTACCTGCTGCAGGCGCTGCCGAGCGAACTCATCGAGGCGGCGCGGATGGACGGGGCGAGCAGTCTGCGCATCATCTGGCACGTGGTGTTCCCGGCGGCGCGGCCCGCGATGGCGGTCCTCGGACTGCTTACGTTCGTCATGGCGTGGAACGACTTCCTCTGGCCGATCATCGCGCTGAACCAGTCGAACCCCACCGTTCAGGTGGCGCTCAACTCGCTCGGCACGGGCTACATCCCGGACCGGGCGGTGATCATGGCGGGCGCCCTGCTCGGCACACTGCCGCTGCTCCTGGCGTTCATCCTCTTCGGCAAGCAGATCGTGAGCGGCATCATGCAGGGCGCCGTCAAGGGCTGAGGCCCTCTCCGCCTGCCGTATCCCTCTCCCGCCAGGGCCGGGCCGACGCCACCTCGGCCCTGGCGATCACCCCCGCCCTTCGCCCTTCCTCGTCCTCTTCCCCCTTCCATGGGAGCGCTTCCATGCCTGAATCCCTCACCTTTCCCACCGACTTCCTCTGGGGCGCCGCCACGTCCGCGTACCAGATCGAGGGCGCCGTACGCGAAGACGGCCGCACCCCCTCCATCTGGGACACCTTCAGCCACACGCCCGGCAGGACGGCCGACGGCGACACCGGTGACGTGGCCGTCGAGCACTACCACCGCTACCGCGACGACGTGGCGCTCATGGCGGACCTCGGCCTGAACGCCTACCGGTTCTCCGTCTCCTGGTCGCGGGTGCAGCCCACCGGGCGCGGCCCCGCCGTACAGCGCGGACTCGACTTCTACCGGCGGCTCGTCGACGAGCTGCTCAGCAAGGGCATCAAGCCCGCCCTGACCCTCTACCACTGGGACCTGCCGCAGGAGTTGGAGGACGCGGGCGGCTGGCCCGCGCGGGAGACCGCCTACCGGTTCGCCGAGTACGCGGGCTTCGTCGCCGATGCGCTCGGGGACCGCGTCGAGTCGTGGATCACGCTCAACGAGCCGTGGTGCAGCGCCTTCCTGGGCTACGGCTCCGGCGTGCACGCCCCCGGCCGCACCGATCCGGCGGCCGCGCTGCAGGCCGCGCACCACCTCAACCTCGCGCACGGCCTGGGCACCCAGGCGCTGCGCGCCGCACTTCCCGCCCGCGCCCGGGTGGCGGTGAGCCTCAACTCCTCGGTGGTCAGGGCCGTTTCGGACAGCCCCGCGGACATGGACGCCCGCCGCCGCATCGACAACCTCGCCAACGGCGTCTTCCACGGCCCGATGCTGCACGGCGCCTACCCCGCGGACCTGCTCACCGACACGGCCCGGGTCACCGACTGGTCCTTCGTGCAGGACCGCGACCTGGCCGCCGCCCACCAGCCGCTGGACGCGCTCGGCCTGAACTACTACACGCCCGCGCTTGTCTCGGCCGCGCACGACGACCCGGGCAAGCCGCGCGCCGACGGGCACGGCGCCAGCGAGCACTCCCCGTGGCCCGCCTCCGACGACGTGGCCTTCCACCAGACGCCGGGCGACCGCACCGAGATGGGCTGGACCATCGACCCGACCGGGCTGCACGAGCTGATCATGCGTTACACGCGGGAGGCGCCGGGCCTTCCGCTGTACGTCACCGAGAACGGCGCGGCCTACGACGACAAGCCCGACCCCGAAGGACGCGTCCACGACCCGGAGCGCATCGCCTACCTGCACGGCCACTTGGCCGCCGTCCGCCGCGCCATCACGGACGGCGCCGACGTCCGCGGCTACTACCTCTGGTCCCTGATGGACAACTTCGAATGGTCGTACGGCTACGGCAAGCGCTTCGGCGCGGTGTACGTCGACTACGAGACGCAGGCCCGCGTCCCGAAGTCCAGCGCTCACTGGTACGCGGGCGTCGCGTCCACCGGTGAGCTGCCGCGCGAGTACGTCGCGGACTGACCGGCCACGATGTGGGCGCCCCGACCGGGTGGGGGGATGCCGGTCGAGGCGCCGTGGGGGGTGGTGGCTACTGGGGGTTCTCGCGGGTCTACTTGTAGGCGGCGAACGCCTTCGTGAAGGCGAGCGGCTCCTGCTCGATCGACGAACAGGTGGGCTGCGCACCGTTGTTGGCGCCGCCCTCACAGGCCTTGTCGCGGGTCGAGGACCACATGGCCAGCCAGCCGAGGCCCTTCTCCTCGGCGAACTTGACCAGCTCCGTGGCGTCGTCGACCTTGAAGATCTCGGTGGTGACGTCGTTCACGCCGATCATCGGGGTGACCGCGACGGCCTTCCAGGCCGCCTCGTCGGACAGGTCGAGGGCGCCCTTGATCTGCTTCTGCGTGGCGGTCGCGGCGTCGATGGCGTACTTGCCCATGTCGCCGCTGTAGGACGGCCCGTAGTCCATCGCCATGATGTTGACGGCGGAGACCTTCACGCCGTTCTTCTTGGCGTCGGCCACGAGGTCGACGCCCGGCTGGGTAAGGCCCTCGGGCATGACGGGCAGCGTGAACGAGACGTCCAGGCCCTCGTGGTCCTTCTGGAGCTGCGCGATGGCCTGTGCGCGGCGGGTGTTGGCCGCGGTGTCGGGAAGCGCGGCGCCCTCGATGTCGAAGTCGACCTTCGTCAGCTTGTACTTGTCGATGACCTTGCCGTACGCCTTGGCAAGCTCGTCGGCGCTGTTGCACTTGAGGCCCAGCTCGGAACCCGCCGCGCCACCGAAGGACACGCGTACGTCGCCGCCCTTGGCCCGCAGGTCCTCGATCTGCGAGGCGACCTTGTCGTCGTCGAGCCCGGTGGTGCCGCCCCACAGGGGCTCGCAGCTGCCGCCGGAGGTGATGAAGGCGAGGGTGAACTCCTTCACGCCGGTCTTCTCGGCGGTGTCGACGAGGTCGTAGGCGGGGGCGAGCGAAGTGTCAACGAACGGGGCGAACTTGGCCTGGGCGGCCGCCTTGGCGGGGGTCTTCTCCGCGGGCGCCTTGGTCGCAAGCGCCGTCCCGGAGAAGAGGAAAGCGCCGCCGCCGACGAGGCCCGCGGCCACGATGCCGCCTATGACCTTGGACTTGGTGCTCACCGTGCGCCGATGCGTGCTGCTCATCGCGTGCCTGCCTTAGCTGTGCGGGGGTGGGGGTGCGTCAGCAACTTAGCCCCGCGAGGGCGTGACATAGCGGGCAATTGGGGCTCTGCACTGGATCTTAGGGCGGGCTTAAGGGAGCGATCGGGGGTGGTTAAAGGTTGACTGCCGGGTGATCGGGTGGATGGGCGGGACAGACCGCCGCGAAGCGGCAGTTCAGGGCGTCAGCGGAGGCTCGGGCTGCGCTTTCGGCGACGTACGGCAGCACCCCGATGCCCACGGCCACCGGCCACGGGCCTGCGGCCGTCCAGCTGGATCCAGATGCGGACCTCCGTGCCGCCGAGGACGGACCGGCCGATCCGCACATCCCCGCCCGTGGACTCCGCCAGCTGCCGCACGATGTCGAGGCCGAGCCCCGTCGACCCATCGGCCCCCGACCCCGCGCCCCGCGCCAGCGCGGCCTCGGGGTCGGCGATCCCGGCCCCCGCGTCCGACACCAGAACGATCACCGCGTCCTCGCCACTGTGCACGTCCACCGCGAACGCCGACCCCTCCCGCGTGTGCCGGAAGACGTTGCCGAGCAACGCGTCCAGGGAGGCGACAAGTTCGGGGCGCGCCACCGGTATCCACACCGGGCGCTCCACCCCCGCGACCCGCACCTCACGCCCCTCGTCCTCCGCGAGCGCCGACCAGAAGGCCATGCGCTCCTGGATCACCTCGGAGGCGTCGCAGCCCGCGCCGGGGCCGACCGTGACGGTCTGCGGCTTGGCGTCGCGGGCGGTGCGGATGATCGTGTCGACCTCGCGTTCCAGCTTCTCCACCGCGATGCGCGTCTGCTCGGCCGCGGGGCCGTCCCCCAGCGAGGCCGTGTTGAGTCGAAGCACCGTCAGCGGTGTGCGCAGGCGGTGCGAAAGGTCAGCTGCCAACTCCCGCTCGTTCGCGAGGAGTTGGACCACCTGGTCCGCCATTGAGTTGAACGCCACCGCGGCCAGGCGCAGTTCCGTCGGGCCCTCCTCCGGGACCCTCGAGCCCAGCTTCCCCTCCCCGAGGGACCGCGCCGCGCCGACGAGCCGCTTGGCGGGCTGCACCATGCGTACGCCAAGACGGTCCGCCACCGCCACGGACCCGATGATCAGCGCGATGCCGACACCGGCGAGCACCAGCCACGCCGTGGTCACGCCGTTGCTGACCGCGCCCTCCGGCACGAAGATCTCGACCACGGCGATCTGGCCGGAGCTCAGCGCCGTCGGCTGGAGGAGAGCGAAGCCGCCGTCGACCGTCGCCGTCCGCGCGCGGCCCTCCTTGCGCGTGGTCTCCACCGCGTGCGCGTCCGCCCGCCGATCGCCGATCTCCAGGGCGGGCGCCTTGTCGATGGCCGGTACGTACACGGCCATGCGCCCCTCGCCGCCCGCCTCGGACGTGGCGACGGCCCGCGTCAGCTGATCGCGGTCGGTGGTGATGGAGAGCGTGGGACCCATGCCGGCCGCGTGCCGCTCGGCGTTCGAGAAGGCCCGGTCCCGCGCCATCTCCTGGATGACCAGGCCGAGCGGCACCGCGAAGGCGACCACGACCATCGTCGTGACGGCCAGGCACACCTTGACGAGTGCCCACCTCACAGCGGTGGCTCCAGCTTGACGCCGACACCCCGCAGCGTGTGCAGATAGCGCGGCCGTGCGGCCGTTTCACCCAACTTCCTGCGCAGCCACGACAGATGTACGTCGATGGTCTGGTCGTCCCCGTAACTCTGCTGCCACACCTCGGCGAGCAGTTCCTTGCGCGGTACGACGACACCGGGCCGCCCCGCGAGGAAGGCGAGCAGGTCGAACTCGCGCCGGGTCAGATCGAGCCGTGCACCGTCCAGCTCCGCCTGGCGGCGCAGTGGGTCGATGGCGAGCCCGCCGACCCGTATCTCCCGGCTCGGCGGGGCCTCGCCCGCGGTGACGCGCGAGCGGCGCAGCACGGCGGCCATCCGGGCGGACAGGTGCTCGACGGAGAACGGCTTGGTCAGGTAGTCGTCGGCGCCGTCGTTCAGGAGCCTGACGATCTCGGTCTCGTCGTCACGCGCGGTGGCGATGATCACGGGG
This sequence comes from Streptomyces rectiviolaceus, assembly GCF_039533825.1. NCBI lineage: Bacteria > Bacillati > Actinomycetota > Actinomycetes > Kitasatosporales > Streptomycetaceae > Streptomyces > Streptomyces rectiviolaceus. The sequence continues at coordinate 121,213 of NZ_BAAAUG010000031.1, read as the reverse complement.
ACGTCGGTGATCCCGCGCAGCATCTTCAAGGCCTCGGAACCGTCCAGATCGGGCAGACCGAGGTCCAGGATCACCACGTCGAAACGGAAATGGGCCACCTCGCGCAGCGCCTCGAGGGCGGTGCCGACGCTGCGCACGGTGTGCGATGCCTCGGTCAGATGCCGGATGAGAGCGGAGCGTACGAACTGGTCATCCTCGACGACGAGCACACTTGCCATGGGCGGCACCGTACGCCATAAGAGTGACCACGGTCCTCCTGGGAGACCGGCGACACCGGCGGGTCCTGTGGTGCAGTATGGCTCGCGATGCGCAGAGGACTCATACACGCAATAGCTTGGTCGCTCGCCACCGGCGCGGCGGTCACGCTCTCCTGGTGGGGTGTCCACACGGTCATGGCGGGCACCGCCTACGACCCGCCGCGTGCCGTTCCGCTGGCCGCCGACGGCGACCGTGCCGAGCCGCTCTCGTCCTCCACGCACCGCCCTGATCCGACGCCGACCCCCTCACCTTCGAAGTCGAAGAAGCCCTCGAAGGAGCCTCCCGAGAGCAAGCCGTCGAAGACGCGGACGAGCGAGCCGAGCACACCCTCCACGCCCGCCTCCACGCCCGGCAACGTGAAGAGCTACTCCTCCGACGGCGGCCGGGTCGTCTTCGACCTCGGCAAGGACTCCGCGACGCTGGTCTCGGCGACCCCGGCGGCGGGCTGGTCCGTGCAGGTGTGGAAGCAGGACACCTGGATCCGGGTGGAGTTCACGGCGGGCGCCGAGAAGGTCTCGGTGTTCTGCACGTGGCACGACCACGCCCCGGCGGTCGAGATCAACGAGTACTGACCGGCCGGTTCAGCGTCCTTTCGTACTGACCGGTCGGCTCAGCGGAACACCGAAGGCGGCGGCGCGGGCGACGCCACCGCGCTCGCGTCCGTGACCGCCGCCGCTCCCCCGCTGAAGTCGACGAGCGCCCTGCCGTGCTCGACCCGCGCCGGATGTGAGTCCCCCGCGCTGCGCCGGGTCAGCTCGGCGATCGGCAGAGGTGTGTCGGAGCCGACGAGCACCGCGTTGCCGAAGCGCTTGCCGCGCAGCACCGCCGGGTCGGCGATGAGCGCGAGCTCCGGGAAGAGCGTGGCGGCGGTGGCGAGCTGGCCGCGCAGATGCGCGAGCGGCGGCCCGTCGGCGAGGTTCGCCGCGTAGAACCCGCCGGGCTTCAGGACCCTGCGTACGTCGCCGAGGAACTCGGCGCTGGTGAGGTGGGCGGGGGTGCGGGCGCCGCTGAAGACGTCGGCGATCACGAGGTCCGCCCAGCCGTCCGCGATCTTCGCGAGCCCTTCGCGGGCGTCGGTGCCCCGCACGCGCACCCGCGCCTGCGGGTCCAACGGCAGCTCCCGGCGGACGAGTTGGATGAGCGCCGTGTCGCGCTCGATGACCTGCTGGGTGGAGCGGGGGCGTGTCGCGGCTATGTAGCGGGCGAGGGTGAAGGCACCGCCGCCGAGGTGCAGGGCCTGGATCGGCTTGCCGGGCGGCGCGACCAGGTCGGCGACGTGGCCGAGCCTTCGCTGGTACTCGAAGTCGAGATACGCGGGGTCGTCGAGGTCGACATGGGACTGCGGGGCGCCGTCCACGAGCAGCGTCCACGCGCGCGGCCTGTCCCGGTCGGGCATCAGCTCGGCGAGCCCGCCGTCGACCTTCTCGACGACGGCTTGCGCCTCTTCCCGGGACCGCCTGTTCCTTGCCATCGGACCATTATCGGCGTACGCGGACGGCGCGGCCCGATGACCTTGGAGCACCGCCCCGCCCCGGGCTCAGCGGCAGTTGTCGGCGGCCTCGATCGTGCGGGCCGCCTGGCCGAGGGCCGCGCGCAGAACGGCGGGGTCGGTGACCGGATCGGTCTCGTCGGGGGGCAGCAGCCAGCCGGTCCCGGCGACCGGGGGCGGCGGGGGGACGGGCTCCGGCTCGGAGTGCAGGCGCATGCCGCGGCCGAAGGTCTGCGTACACGCGCTGCCCGGCAGGTCCCAGGCGTCGGCGGTGCCGGGCGGGACCAGGAAGCCGAGGGTGTCGCAGCTCCCATCGTGCAGGACGGGGCCGACGGCGTCGCCCGCCCCGCGGCGCAGGATGTCGACCGCCTCCAGGCCCTGGCGGGCCGGGACGGTGACGAGATCGCAGAAGCCGGGGGGCTCGGTGGGCTCGGTGAGCCGGACGCCCTGCTGTGGTGGTGCGCTGCGGTCCTGGGTCGGCAGGTGCCGTGCCGTGGTCAACGACGCCCGCGATTCACCGTTCTCCACGCCGATCTCCAACAAGGGGACCCCTCCTCGCCAGGGCGGAAGCCGCGTCGCTCCCTCTCCTCAATGGTTCAACGCGGGACGGCGTCAACAGCTACGGCACAATGCCGCCGCAAAGGATGGCACTTCATGGCAGATCATGGGTGAGATATCCGGTTTGTAGCCAAACTCCGCGTGCCGTCCTCATCACAGCGGGTACGTTCGTGCTCCGCCGGAACAGGGGCAGCATCGCCGGATCCACAGGATTCGGCACACTCCGGCACGATCCGTACGAGAGGGTCAGGCCATGGCGTCGTCACCGATGGCATCGTCAACTCCGTCCCCACGACCGAATCTTCTCTTCCGGCACCTGCGCGGACAGCGCTCGCCGAGCGAGTTCGCCGCCGTGATCCGCCGGGCCGCTCACGAGATCGGTGAGCGCGTCAGCTGCGACGCCCGTTACATCGGACGCGTCGAGGCGGGCGAGATCCGCTGTCCCAACTACGCGTACGAGCGGGTGTTCCTGCACATGTTCCCCGGCCGGACGCTGACGGACCTGGGGTTCGCACCCCGCTCCGCGGTGCGCGGACGGGGGGCGCGCGCCGAGTCCGATGCGCCCGCATCACACACCACGATCCAGCTGTATGAGTCTCCCCCGTCCGGGCCGCTGGGCCCCGAACTGCACGAGTGCGACCCGTACGAGATCCAGAGCCACGAGGAGAGCGACGTGCGGCGTCGCGCATTCATGAGCGGCACGGCCACCGTGGCAGCCGCCTCTCTGGGGCCCTTCGGGCTCACCGGACGGAGCCCTGCCGAGGCCACCGCACAGCGCGGCGGCCGGGCGGGCGAGGCCGAGGTGAGCGCGGTCGAGGAAGCCGTACGCAAGATCCGGCTGCTCGACGACCGGCACGGCGCCGACGGCCTCTACCGCCGGGCCGCAGCCCCGCTGCGGACCGCCTACGCCCTGCTCGACGCGGGCACCACCCGCCAGTCCACGGCGGACCGACTGCACGCGGGCGCCGGTGAACTGGCCATCTCCGTGGGCTGGTTGGCGCACGACTCCGGCCGCTTCGACGACGCGCGCTCGCACTACGCGGAGGCTCTCGCGACGGCACGGATGGCCGGCGATCCGGGCCTGGAGGCGCACGCCTTCTGCAACACGGCCTTCCTGGCGCGCGACGCCGGACGGCCCAGGGAGGCGGTGCGTGCGTCACAGGCGGCGACGCGGGCCGCCCGGCATCTCTCGTCGCCGCGGCTGCTCTCGCTCCGCGCGCTGCGCGAGGCCGGGGGCTGGGCGGGGCTCGGCGACCGCGCGGGCTGCGAGCAGGCGCTGACCCGCGCGCACGCGCTCTTCGACCAAGGGCCTTCGGACGCCGACCCGGAGTGGATGAGCTTCTACGGCCCGGCCGAGCTTGAAGGCCTGGAGGCGCAGTGCTGGTCCGCGCTCGGCGACTGGCCCCGGGCGGCCCGGCACGCTCGGCGCGCGGCGGGCGTGGCATCGGCGCAGACCCCGCAGTTCACCCGGAACATCGCCCTCTACACCGCGGAGCTCGCCGACGACCTGGCCCGCGCGGGCCGCCCGGACGAGGCGGCGACGGCGGGCCTGCGGGTGCTCGGGCTCCTGGACGAGGTGCAGTCCTCGCGCATCCAGTCGATGCTCGCCACGACGGCACGGGTGCTGCTGCCACACCGGCGGGCTTCGGGGGTGTGCGGCTTCCTGGAGCGGCATGCTTCGTTGCCGCGGGCCGTATAGAGAGCCGCACTCCCTATAGAGACAGGTGTCCGGTGTCGTTCCACGACTCGACGGCCGGTTCGCCGTAGGCCCAGCCGAGGGTGGAGATCGAGGTCGGGTTGAGGCGGATACGGGCGGCGAAGTCGACGCCCAGGCCCAGCCAGCGTGCGCCGATGGACCGCAGGATGTGCCCGTGCGCGAAGACCAGGACGTCGCGGTCCGCGCTGCGCGCCCAGGCCACCACCTCGTCCGCGCGGGCGGTGACCTGCTCCAGGGTCTCGCCCCTGGGGACGCCGTCGCGCCAGATGAACCAGCCGGGGCGTACGCCCTGGATGTCGGCCGGGGTCATTCCCTCGTAGGAGCCGTAGTCCCACTCCATGAGCGTGTCCCAGGTGGTGGCACGGTCCCCGAAGCCGGCGATCTCGCAGGTCTCCCGCGCACGCGCGAGGGGGCTTGTGCGCACCTCGGCGTCCGGGAGGCCGTCGAAGGGAGCACGGTGCAGGCGCTCGCCCAGGAGCTTCGCGCCGTCGCGGCCCTCTTCGAGAAGCGGGATGTCCGTCCTGCCGGTGTGTTTCCCGGACAGGGACCACTCCGTCTGTCCGTGCCGGGCCAGCAGGATGCGCGGTGCCATGTCGAGCCTTTCCGAGCTGACAGCCGTCGGTGGGGACCATCAGCCGTCATAGAGCGAATTCTGTGGACAGACAGCTGTCCGTACCTTCCATCATCACTCACGCGCCAGGTCGAGATCACAGGTGCCCACGAGGAGCAACCCGCTCGTCGATCTCTGCGTCTAAGACGACCGGGGACCGCCTCAGCGCGCTCTCGCGTACGCCGTAAAGTGAGGCGGCGGCGAACACCGCATGACCACAGATGGATGGGGGACCGACCGGATGCCGCAGACCGACACTCCGGGCACCGGGGGCATCAGCGGGCTTCGGCTTCGCTGGTGGACGGAGCTGCCGCTGCTCGTGCTGGTGTACGCCGCGTATTCCGCGGGACGGCTGCTGGCCCGCGGCGACGTGTCCAGCGCCGTCGACCACGGCCTGGGCATACTCCGGGTCGAGAAGTTCCTGCGCCTCAACGCCGAGCACCCGCTGAACCGTCTCTTCACGGATCACTCCTGGATAGGCGTCCCCGCCGACTTCTGGTACGCGTCGCTGCACTATCTGGTGACGCCCGTGATTCTCGTCTGGCTCTTCCGCAGCCGCGCGGTCCACTACCGTGCCGCACGCACGTGGCTGATGGTCTCCACCCTGATCGGCCTGGTCGGCTTCACGCTCCTGCCGACCTGCCCGCCCCGCCTGCTGAGCGAGGGGTACGGCTTCGTCGACACCATGGCGCAGTACAGCGACTTCGGCTGGTGGGGCGGCGAGGCGAGCGCTCCGCGCGGGCTCGGCGGCATGACCAACCAGTACGCGGCGATGCCGAGCCTGCACGTGGGGTGGGCGCTGTGGTGCGGGGTGATCCTGTGGCGCCACGGCCGTTCGCCGCTGACCAGGGTCGCGGCGGTGGGCTATCCGCTGATCACCACGATCGTCGTGATGGGCACCGCGAACCACTACTTCCTCGACGCGGTCGCGGGCGCCGTGGTGATGGGCCTCGGACTGCTTCTCGTACAGCCGGTGCTGCGGCTCGCGGACCGGGTGAAGGCGAGGGTGCGGCTGCCGCTCGCGGTGGCTGGGTCGTCGTCGGTGGTCACGGGCTCGGGCTCCGCCGCGAGTGGGGGCGCACCGTCGGCCTCGTCCGCCCCAGAGTCCTCAATTGTCAGTGGCGGGTGCCAGACTTCGACAGGTGAGCGAATTCCCCGGCCGCGCAAGCGGCCTGCCGAGCCAGGCGCCGAGCCGAGTGCCCGACCCGCCGACGCGGGGGACAGCACTAAGACAGCGGCTCGCTGAGCTGCGCGGACCGGACGTCCCCGCTCAGCCGCTCGACGCCCGCGCTCTCGCGGCCCTCGCCGCGAATCCTGGGTGCCAAAGGCGCGCGCTGCTCGACGGCGCGGGCGTGGACAAGGCGACACTGGCGCAGTCGCTCGGCTCCCCCGCCTCCTTCGGGCAGTCGCAGTTCGCGTTCATGCGGGGCAATGCCTTCGAGGCGAAGGTCAAGGCGGACGGCGGCGCTGAGCTGCTGCGTCTGGTCCACGGGCGGCTCGGGGGCGGGCCCGAGCCGGTGCCGGGAGAGTCATCGGTCCCGGACCTCGCCGCGGTGGGTCCCGAGGGCCGCGCGGCCCGCACCTCTCTCGCCCTGCGCGAGGCGACATCGGCGGAGGGCTGGACCCTCCTGGACCACCCCATGCTGGCGCTCGACGTCGCCGGGACGCCCGCCTTCCTCGAACCGGACGCGGTGGTGATCCACCCCGACGGCACGTGGACTGTCGTCGAGATCAAGTCCTTCCCGATGATCGACGGTTCGGCGGACGCGGCGAAGGTGGGCGCGGCGGCGCGGCAGGCCGCGGTGTACGCACTGGCGCTCGAGCGGGTCGCGGCGCACCTGGACCCGGCGCCTCGGGTCCGCCACCACGTGCTCCTGGTCTGCCCCAAGGACTTCTCGAACCTCCCGACGGCGTCGGCGATCGACGTACGCAAACAACTCTCGGTGACGAGGCGCCAGTTGGCCCGGCTGACCCGCATCGAGGACATCGCGGCAGCGCTTCCGGAGGGCACCACCTTCGACGTGAACCGTCCCGCGGCCGACCTGACGGCAGCGGTCGAATCGGTCCCCGCGACGTACGCCCCCGAGTGCCTGGCCGCCTGCGAACTGGCCTTCCACTGCCGCGAACGCTCCCGTGAGGAGGGCGCTGTGACGTCCCTGGGCCGTTCGGTGCGGGGCGAGTTGGGTGGTCTGACGACGGTCGCGGGGGTTCTTTCGGCGGCGAACGGCACATCGGGCGATCCCGCGGACCCGGCGGTGGCGGCGCTGCGGAGGGCGGCGGCGCTGAGGCAAGAGGCGTTGGCCGGCGGGGGTGCGGGATGTTGAGGCGTGGGGGTTCCTTGAGCTCGTCGGTGTCGGCTCGGTGCCGGGAGGTCGGGTGGGTGGGTGGGGAGAATCCGCCGCGAAGCGGCGGGGCGATCGCCCACATCCCGCAGGAGAGGACGGCCCGATGTCACTGATCGACAACCTCGCTCGCCTGGAAGCGGTAGCCACAGGCCGCGCCCAGCCTAGAGCGACGGCACGGCACCGGCATCTCTCCCAGCGCCCCCTCGTCCTCGTCCCCCTCATCACCGCGGGCGAGGCAGGCGCCCCGCTCGGCGCCCTCGTCGGGACGGAGCGGACCTCGCCCCGTGTGCTTCTCGTCCCCCAGCCCCGCGACCGCGACCTCCGCTTCACCTTCCTCGCCCAACTCGCGGACACCGTCCTGGAGTACGTCGACTCGTTCGCGGACGACGTCGAGGCGGCGGAGCGCAGCGAGACGGACCCGGAGACCGGCAAGCGCGTCAAGGTGGAGGTCGAACTCTGCGCGGACGCACCGCAGCTGATCGTCCCGAGCCGCGCCGGCATCGACTTCGTACGGCTCATCGGCCGCTCCACCCGCTTCCGCCGCACCGCGGAGCAGGACCCGGAGACGCCGTATCCCGCCCCGACCCGCGTCCCCCTCCTGGGCCGCTGGCTGACCCACTTCGGGGAGCGCGCCCGCGTCCCCGGCTCCTCTCTCCTCGTCGCCATGACCGAGCTGCTCTCCCGGCATTGGGCCACCGGGCAGAGCAGTCTCGAAGACCAGCATCTCGGCGCCCTGCTCGCCTGGATCGAAGCCCCGGAAGGCACATCCGGCGCCGACGCCGCGCTCCACGCCGAGCTGGCGCGGGACAAGGACGGCCAGTTGCTCTGCCCGCCTGCCGGGCCCGCCACGGACCCGGCGTTCGACAACCGTCTCCTCGCCCCGGCCATCGAGCGCTACGACCGCGCGCGCGGCACCCTCGCCACCGCCGAGGACGGCATCCAGGCGGACGTCCGCCTCGCCGAACTGGCCGCGGCCGAGCGGGAGATCCGCTCCCTGATCGAGAGCAGGACCCGCCCCACCTGGGACGCGGTGTGGCGCGGCCTAGACGCGCTCTGCACGCTTCCCCAGGCCCCGCGCGCCGCCGACCGCTGGACGCGCGACCGCTGGTCGTTCACCGGCCACCGGGACCGCGTGACGGCGGGCGAACCCCCGCAGCCCCGCGTCGACGACGCGGTGACGGCAGCGAACAAGCTCGCCACGCGCGAGCGCGAGCAGGCCAGGCTGGAGGCCCAGGAAGCGCTCGACGACCCTCTGGTGATGGCGGGCCGACGGCTCGCGGGCGAGGCCTTCGCCGGCGAGGTGACCGAGGTGGTCATGGCGTACAGCGAGAGCAAGAGCCCAAGGCCCCGCCCCCTGGTCACCGTCCGCACGGACGACCACCCGCACCTGGCCGAGCGCGCGAAGGTGTACCGCTCACTCCAAGGCAAGCCGCAGACGGCCGAGTTCGTCGCGTACGAGGGTGAAGGAAGCGGAGCTTCTGTCGTCCTGCGCATCACCGACAAGATGGGGCGCGGCAAGGAGCCCGAGCCCGGCTCCCTGCCGGAGAAGGGCGACCGGATCTGCTGGACGCTCTTCGAGCACGAGCAGCGCGGCGGCCCCAAGCTGCCCGACCCCGAGGCGACTCCCTGGACCCACGGCGGCCCACCGGGCGACGCCGCCGAGCGCCCTGACCCCGTGACGCCGGAGGACACCCTGTGAGTCCGACCGCCCCCTTCGACCGCGCCTCGTTCGACCCCGGCGCGGCGGCAGGCCGCGCCACGGACGCGATCCTGCACGACACGCTGCACGGCGCGCATCGCGGTGTCGTCGTGGACTCGCCGCCCGGCGCGGGCAAGTCGACCCTCGTCGTCCGTGCGGCCCGCGAACTGGCCGCGGCGGGCCGCCCGTTGATGGTGATCGCGCAGACGAACGCGCAGGTCGACGACCTGGTCCTGCGCCTCGCCGAGAAGGACCCCGAGCTGCCGGTCGGCCGTCTGCACAGCAGCGACCCGGACGCGTACGACAAGGCCCTGGACGACCTGCCCTTCGTCCGTACGTCCACGAAGGCCGCCGACCTCGCCGGGCTCGACGTCGTCGTGTCGACGGCGGCGAAGTGGGCGCACGTCAAAGATGTGGAGCCCTGGCGGCACGCGATCGTGGACGAGGCGTACCAAATGCGTTCGGACGCGCTGCTCGCCGTGGCCGGGCTCTTCGAGCGGGCCCTGTTCGTGGGCGACCCCGGCCAGCTCGACCCGTTCTCGATCGTGGGCGCCGAGCAGTGGGCCGGTCTGGCGTACGACCCTTCGGCGAGCGCCGTGACGACGCTGCTCGCGCACAACCCCGAACTGCCGCAGCACCGCCTGCCGGTGTCCTGGCGGCTCCCGGCGTCGGCGGCTCCGCTGGTCTCGGCCGCGTTCTATCCGTACACGCCCTTCCGCAGCGGCACGGACCACGGCGACAGGACACTCCACTTCGGTGTGCCTTCGGACGGTTCGGGCCCGGACCGGGTGATCGACGAGGCGGCGGAGTCGGGCTGGGGCCTCCTTGAACTGCCCGCGCGGAACACGCCACGCACGGACCCGGAGGCCGTACGCGCGGTGGCCCAGGTCGTCCGGCGCCTCCTGGACCGCGGCGGCGCGGCCACGTCGGAGCGCGGCCCGGACCCCACGCCCCTGACGGCCGACCGCATCGCCG
>NZ_BAAAUG010000031.1:30987-111499 GCF_039533825.1 Streptomyces rectiviolaceus | reverse complement strand
CCCTCGCGGGGCTCGGCGTCACGGACGTCACGGTGGACACGGCGAACCGGCTCCAGGGCCGCGAGTTCGACGTGACGGTGGTCCTGCATCCGCTCTCCGGCCGCCCGGACGCCACCGCGTTCCACCTGGAGACGGGCCGCCTGTGCGTCCTGGCGTCCCGCCACCGCCACGCCTGCATCGTGATCTGCCGCGCGGGCGTCAGCGAACTGCTCGACGACCACCCCTCGACGGAACCGGTCCAACTGGGCGTCACGGTGAAGTTCCCCGATGGCTGGGAAGCGAACCACGCAGTACTCGCCCGCCTCGCCGAACACCGCGTGGCGTGGCGGCCATGAACCCGCCGGACCACCACACCACCAACGCCGGACGGAGTCCGGCACGCCGCCGGAGGCGGCCAAGGGAAACAGCCCGGACGGCTGGGAGGCGAACCACGCGGTACTCGCCCGCCTCGCCGAACACCGCGTGGCATGGCGGCCATGAACCCGCCGGACCACCACGCCCCGCGTGGCAGCCATAGGCCGAACCCACGGACCCACGAACCCATGACCCCAGGAACCCCCGCGGTCCAAGGCTCACGGCCCCCTTGCGGAGCAAGGGAGAATGGAAGACGGCCCCACGGCCGGAAACCGTACGAGGAGGACGAACCATGGCGGAGCCCGAGCGGCCCCGGACCGAGCAGCGCTTGCGCCCCGCGCCCCTGCTCTTCGAGCCCGCGGAAGCCGTCGCCGACCCGGAGCACTTCTTCGACCTGGAGTCGATGGAGGACCCCCGGGAGCTCCTGGCCCGCGCCACCGAGCTGACCCACGCCTTCCGTGCAGCGACGGACCGTGCGGTCGAGTTCCAGGCGATAGCGGCCGCCCAGCTCGCCGACCCCCGCCGCTTCGACCGGCTGACGCCCGCGGCGATCGCCGAGCGCGCGCAGTGGACCGAGGACTACGCGAAGAAGATGGTCGAGTTCGGCCGGGATCTGCTGCGCGGGGCCGGTGCGGGCGGCGGCGGTCCGGAGGCCTGAGGGCCCGCCGGACAGGGAGCGCGAAGGCACTACAAGGCCCCGAGAAGATCACGGGGCATATGCCACGAGGGCAAGGTACTCCCTCGCACCCCCTGTTGTCCCGATTTCTGGCAACTCTCAGAAATGGAATGCTCACTACCGGTAGATGTAGTCGCCATGAGCAGCACGCGTCTCCACCCGCCGTCCGCCACCGCCGCCACCACCGCCGACGTCCAGGACATCAGCAACGTCACCACCGAGGGAGCCGCCTGGCTCGCCTCTGCGGAAACGTATCCGCGCAGCGCTCTCGCCCACTGGCGCAGCCGCCCCACCGCCCCGGCCGTCCTCCCCTGCGGCTCCGTTTTCGACGTGGTGAGCGTCCCTGCCGTGTTCGGCCGCCGGATGCTCGACCGCTTATGGGACGAAGGCCCCGGCTCGGGCCCCGTCGCCGCGCACCGCGGCCGCATGCTGCTCTTCGCCGCCCCCGGCACCGCCCAGCGGCTGCCCTCGCTGCTCGAGTGGGAGGAGTGGGGCCGCGCCGTGCCCGGCATCCTCTGCCACGGCACGGGGGACGCCGTGACGGTGCCGCCGATCACCGCGGAACACCGGGAGAACCCGCGTGCCGACCGCCTCGAAGGGCACCTCGAAGGGCACCTCGAATCGCGCTGGCTGGTCGCCCCGGACGCCCGGCATCCCTGGCTCCCGGGGCCCGAGGTGGCGCTCTGGGCCTGCGTCCGAGCGGCCCGTGCGGCAGCGGGCTCCGCGGTCCGTATATCGATTTTTCCTGGTGGCGATCAGGATGCTAAGGTCTACGACGTCAGCAGGCGCCGCTAGCTCAGTTGGTTAGAGCAGCTGACTCTTAATCAGCGGGTCCGGGGTTCGAGTCCCTGGCGGCGCACAGACAGAAAGAAGCCCCTCGCGGAAGCGAGGGGCTTCTTTCATGTCCGGCACGTACAGGCGCCGACTCAGCTCACCGACACCTTCACCGTCCACGCCCCCGACGCCGTCCGCCCCTCGACCGCGATGCGCACGTCCTCGTCCGGCACCGTGAAGCTCTCCCCCACCCCCACCGGCGCGTCGGCGAGCGGCGGATACACCGATTCGCCCCAGCACGCATCCGAGTCCGGGTGGGCATCGAGGACCTCGACCGGGCCGCCGCCGGACGGCGCCTCGTTGCGTACGCGATAGGCGAGCACCCCCTCGCTGCAGGTCGCGTGGTCGTTGCCCGCCGCGTCGCGCGCCTCGATGGCGATGGCACTGCCGCGGCCCGTGCGCACGACCGCCAGCTTGGTGCCGCCGACTCCCCCGCGCGCGGGGCGCGCCGACAGCGGCTCCAGGGTCAGCCGCCGGTCCCCGCCCTCCACACACACCACCTGCCGCTGGCCCAGCCAGCCGAGCTTCCACTTGTGCCAGCCGAAGAGGTCGGGCGAGAGCCCGAACTGGCTGCCCATGACGTCCCAGTCGCCGACGTGCGTGTCCCAGTCGCCCTTGCCGTCCGTCGGCCGGTGGTAGAGGTCGGGCAGGTCGAAGACGTGACCGGTCTCGTGGGCGAGGACGTTGCGGTCCGGCGGATGCCGTTCGAAGACCGTGACGATGCGCTTGATGTCCGCGCCGTCGGCCCGCATCGGCCGTTCGAAGTTGACGACCTTCGTCGCGTCCGAGTTGACGCCGGGCGCGTCCGGGTCGGCGACGAAGTAGACGACGTCGTACCGCGAGAAGTCGACGTGCGGATCGGCGGCGGCCACCGCGTCACGCAGATAGGCGGCGCGCCGTGCCGGCTTCCAGTCGCGCTGTATGGCGTACGAGGTGGAGTAGTCCGGCATCTCGACCCACTCGCGCCGCGGGTGCGGGCGCAGCGCGAATTTGCCGTAGGAGGCGCGGTCGAAGAACTGGCTGGTGACGGGGAAGTAGTCGGCCGCCAGTTCCTCCGGGGCGCTCCGGGGCGGGGAGTCGGGAAAGGAGAGGAAGACCATCACCGCGTCGAGGGTCCGGTTCGGGCGCGGATAGGCGCCGTTCCAGGTGTCCAGGCCCTCCGAGTGATGCGCCGGTGTGCGCTGGAGTGCGCAGGGCACCGCCGAGCTCTGGGCGATGGCGGGGCCCGCCACGAGCCCCGTGGCGGCCAGTGCGGTCAGGGATGTGAGGGCGGCGGCAGCGCTGCGCAACCGGGGTCTCTCCCCTCCACGGGTGAGTCCCCAGGGGGGTAGCTGACGCGGCACATCCACCTCCGGGTGCGGATTACGGGGCATCCCACCCACTCTGTGGCGCTTTAATCAAATATGCCCTGTTTGTCTGACCCGCCCGGGTGACGAGCCACGCCCGGAGCGCTCACGGAACGTCACAAGTGGTCGCCGGTGAGATTGAGGCGCAAAGGAAGCGGTGCCGGGTCGAGCAGAAACGATCTGTCGCCGGTTGGGCGCCAAACCCATGCCGGGCATGCGCCTGTCCTATGCCGTACGCGGCCGCCACGCGGCACCGTGCTGTGGCTGGAAGCGCCGTCGGGCCTGCCCCTATGATCGGCACACTTTCCTGCGCGGGCCCGGCCTCGCCGAACAACTGCACTGCGGGAGCAAGTGGTGAACGGAACGTCTGAAGGCCAAGCGCCCACAGCGGTCACAGCACCCGACCTCGCCAGGGTGCCCACTACGGAGCGTCGCCATCGGGGGCGGCTGCCCGATCACCGGGCCGCTTTCGCCGCCGCCCCCCTCGCCCTCGGCGTCGTCGACGGCGAAGGCCTCGTCGTCGACGCCAATGAGGCGCTCGCCGAGCTGCTCGGCGCGACCCCGGACGATCTCGCGGGGCGCCTCGCCGCCGATCTGGTGGACCTGGCGTCGGACGCCCGCACCTGGCACGCGTACCGCGAGGTGCTCCGCGGCCGCCAGGCGAAGCTGCGCTGCACCCGGCGTCTGAAACACCCCGACGGGCACTCGCTGTGGGTGCAGATCACCGTCTCGCCGATGCCCGGCGGGCGTACGGTGCTGCTCGCCGCCACCGACATCAGCGCACGCCGCGAACTCCAGGACCGGCTCCGGCATCTGCAGATGCACGACCCCGTGACGCGGCTCCCCAACCGCAGCCTGTTCTTCGAGCGCCTTGCCGCCGCGCTCGAAGCAGGTGCGTACGACGACACGGGCACCGGCCGGATCGGCCTCTGCTATCTGGACCTCGACGGGTTCAAGGCGGTCAACGACACCCTCGGCCACCGGGTCGGCGACCGGCTGCTCGCGGCCGTCGCCGAGCGGCTCACGCGGTGCGCCGACGAGGCCGGTCACGGCAGGGTGGCGGCGCCGCTCGTCGCGCGGCTCGGCGGTGACGAGTTCGCGCTGCTCGTGGAGGACTCGACGGGCACGGATCAGCTGGCCGACCTCGCCGACGCGGCGCTCAAGGCGCTGCAGGAGCCTTTCGACCTCTCCGGCCAGCGGCTCTCCGTATCGGCGTCGATCGGCGTGGTGGAGCGGCGCGCGGCCGGGACGACCACGACCTGTCTGATGCAGGCGGCCGACACGACGCTGTACTGGGCGAAGTCGGACGGCAAGGCACGCTGGACGCTCTTCGACCCCGAGCGCAACGCCCACCGCATGACCCGCCAGACGCTGTCGAGTTCACTTCGCCCGGCCGTCGAGCGCGGTGAATTCCTCCTGGACTACCAGCCGTTGGTACGCCTAGAGGACGGCGGTGTGCGGGGGGTCGAGGCACTGGTGCGGTGGCAGCATCCGCGCTTCGGCCTGCTTACGCCGAATCGGTTCATCGGATTGGCGGAGGAGGACGGCTCGATCGTGCAGCTGGGCCGCTGGGTGCTGCGGACGGCGTGCCGCCAGGCCAGGCAGTGGCAGCTGGACCACCCCGGGCGGCCGCCGGTCTTCGTGAGCGTCAACGTCGCGGTGCGCCAGGTGTGGGACTCGGACCTGGTGGCCGACGTCGCGGACATCCTCGCCGAGACCGGACTCTCCCCCGAACTGCTCCAGTTGGAGCTCACCGAGTCGGCCGTGATGGGCTCGGCGGGCCGCCCGCTGCAGGCCCTGCAGTCGCTCAGCGACATGGGGGTGCGGATCGCCATCGACGACTTCGGCACGGGTTACTCGAACCTGGCGTACCTGAGCCGGCTTCCGGTGTCCGTCCTGAAGCTGGACGGGTCCTTCGTCCGGGGCTTCCAGTACGACGCGGAGGCGGGCGAGGCGCACATCAACCCCGCCGACGAGGTCATCGTCGAGGCCCTGGTGCAACTCGCCCACCGGCTCGGCCTGACCGTCACCGCGGAGTGCGTGGAGACCACGTCCCAGGCCGCGCGGTTGCGGCGGATCGGGTGCGACACCGGGCAGGGGTGGCTGTACTCCCGCCCGGTGGCGCCGGATCGTATCTCCGCGCTGCTGGCCGCCGGTTGACGGCTAGGCGCGCGGCAGCCCGTACGCGTCGGCGATCAACTCGTAGGAGCGCAGACGCACGTCACCGCTGTGCGCGTTGGCCGTGATCATCAGCTCGTCGGCGCCGGTGCGCTTGGCGAGGTCGTCGAGGCCGGTGCGGACCTGGTCGGCGGTGCCATGAATGACATTGGAGTTCCAACTGCTCACGAACTCCCGCTCCATGTCACTGAATTCGTACTCCTCGGCTTCCTCGGGAGTCGGAACGAGCCCCGGCTTCCCGGTGCGCAGCCGGACCATGTTCAGCGCGGCGGCGAGAACCTGACGCCGGGCTTCGTTCTCCTCATCCGTGGCGAGGGCCGATACGCCGATGAGGGCGTACGGAGCGTCGAGAACGGCGGACGGCTTGAACGACTCGCGGTAGAGGTCGAGCGCCGGGATCGTGTTCTGCGCGGAGAAGTGGTGCGCGAAGGCGAAGGGCAGGCCGAGGACTCCGGCGAGGCGGGCGCTGAAACCGGAGGAGCCGAGGAGCCACAGGGGCGGGCGGTGCGGGGACTGGACGCCGCCGGGTGAGGTGGCCTGGACGGGTCCCGGGACGGCGTGGATACGGCCGTACGGGTGTCCGTCCGGGAAATCGTCGTCCAGAAAACGGGTCAGCTCGGCGAGCTGCTGCGGAAAGTCGTCGGCGCCTTCGTTCAGCCGTTCCGTCCTTCGCAGCGCGGCCGCGGTCGCGCCGTCCGTGCCCGGGGCGCGCCCCAGGCCCAGGTCGATCCGCCCCGGGGCCATCGCTTCGAGCGTGCCGAACTGCTCCGCGATGACGAGAGGAGCGTGGTTGGGCAGCATGACGCCGCCCGACCCCAACCGGAGCCGCTCGGTGTGGGCGGCGAGGTGGGCGAGGATGACTGCCGGTGAGGAGGAGGCCACTCCCGGCATGGAGTGATGCTCGGCCACCCAGTAGCGGTGGTATCCACGCCCCTCGGCCAGCTTGGCGATCTCCACGCTCTTCTTCAGGGCATCGGTGGCGGTCCGCCCCGCACCCACGGTCACCAGGTCCAGTACGGAGAGCGGGACCGGCGCGCTGCCGTGCCGCTCGCCGCGGATGTCGTCGCTCGGGTCCACTGTCACGGGGTCCTGCCTCCTGCTGCGCATGCTTGTACGGTTGCTCCGCAACTCCCCAACAGGAGGCCGACTCCGCTTTATTCCCACCCCCGGTCCCGAAGCTCCCCCGCTGCCCAAACACCCCTCTCCCACCCACCCGCCCGTTTACCCCGCAGCTCCCTCGAACCGAACAGGCCTTTCCCGCCCACCCGCCCGATTGCCCCGCGGTGCCAGGGGGGTGGGTGGGTTGTCCGTACGGATGGGGGTGGGTGGGAACGAAACAGCCGGGGTGGGTGGGGGACGTACAGGCCCGGGGTGGGCGGGAACGAAACCGCCGGGGTGGGTGGGGAACGTGCAGGCCCGGGGTGGGTCAGGAGCGTGCAGGCCGGGGCGGGGTGGGGAAGGAACCGCCGGGGTGGGTGTGGGCAACGTACAGGCTTGGGGCGGGTGGAGAACGTGCGGGCCGGGGTGGGCGGGAACGTGCAGGCCAGGGTGGGCGGGCAACGTACAGGCGGGCAGAGAACGTACAGGCCCAGGGCGGGCCGGCAACCTACAAGCCTGGGCTGGGGTCGGGAAGGAACCGCCAGGGTGGGTGGGCAACGTACAGGTCAGGGTGGGTGGGCAACCTACAGGTCAGGGTGGGTGGGCAACCTACAGGCCGGGGCGGGCGGGCAACCTACAGGCTTGGGGTGGGTGGGCAACCTACAGGCTTGGGGTGGGCGGAGAACGTACAGGCCCAGGCGGGCGGGCAACCTACAAGCCTGGGGTGGGGTCGGGAAGGAACCGCCAGGGTGGGCGGGCAACGTACAGGCCGGGGTGGGCGGGAACGTACCGGCCGGGGCGAGCAGGCAACCTACAAGCCTGGGGTGGCGTCGGGAAGGAACCGCCGGGGTGGGCGGGCAACGTACAGGCTTGGGGCGGGTGGGCAACGTACAGGCCGGGTCGGGTGGGCAACCTGCAGGCTTGGGGTGGGGCGTACGGGTTGGGGGCAGTTGGCGTCGGCACGTGCGACGTACCGCAGACGGGCCCACGGGACCCACGCACCCGCAGACGGCGACGTTCGCGAGGGGACGTGGCGGTATGTCCGCCCGGAGCACGGTTCGCAGGACTCCCCAGCCGAAGAAGCCCCGCGGCCACCGGACGATAGCGAGGACGGACATACCGGCGCGGCACCGTACCCACCGACAGACCGCGCCGCCGCACGACGCGGTCCCGCAGTCGGCAGCGCACGCGAGGGGACGTGGCGGTATGTCCGCCCGGAGCACGGTTCCCAGGACTCCCCAGCCGAAGTAGCTACGCGGTCACCGGACGATAGCGAGGACGGACATACCGGCGCGGCACCGCACCCACGGACGGACACACCAGCTAGTCCCGGACCTGTACCACCGGTTCCTTCGTGAAGAGTGCGCCCAGTGAGGGGGCGTTCACCCTGCGGGTTGCCAGGCGTAGGGCCTCCCAGACCGTGACCTGGTTTGCCGTCAGGACCGGTTTGCCGAGGTCCTGTTCCAGGTCCTTGACGTACGCCGCCGTGTGCAGCGCCGTGTCGGGGAGCAGGACCGCCTCCGCGTCGGGATGGTCGCCGGCGCGGGCCATGGCCCTGACCTCCTCCCAGCCCCACGTACCCACCTCCGCCGCCGTGATGATGCCGTTCCCCTGCGTCGACACGACCTCCGTGCCCGACGCCTTCAGGAACGCGGCGAAGAGCGAAGCCACGTCCTCCGGATACGTCGCAGCGACCGCGACCCTCCCCGCGCCCACCTCACGTGCGGCGTGGGCGAACGCGAAGGACGTGCTGGACGCCGGCAGGCCCGCCGTCCGGGCCAGGGCGCGGACCTGATCGTGCGCGCCCTCCCAGCCGAAGACGAAGCTCGCGCTGGTGCAGGCCCACACCACCGCCTCCGCCCCGGAAAGACGCAGCTCCTCGACCCCGGCGGCGAGCCGTTTCGGCGATCCCATCTCCAGGAGCGCGTCGACCCGGTGCGCGTCCTCGCCGATGTCGGTGTGGACGACCTGCAGCCGGACGTCACTCCCCAGCATCTGCTCCATGCGGGGGTAGTCGTCCTCAGCCGAGTGACCCGGATAGAGGAAACCAAGTGCGGTCACTTCCAGCCTCCTTCAAGGCAGCGGTGGTGGTCCTTCGGGCAGACCCTGTGGCGGATCGAGCGGTACCACACCGGGCATGTCGCCCGGCCCTGCGACCGGGCCGACGCCCGGCCTGGCACTCGGATTGATCAGCGCCTGATAGGGCCCTACCGCATGGGTACCCAGACGGCGCAGGGCGGACCACATCGTCACCTGGTTCGCGGAGATCACCGGCATCCGCAGCTCGGCCTCCAGCTGCGGGATGACGTCGTACGTCGCGAGGTTGGTGCAGCTGATGAAGAGCGCGTCGGCACCGCCGAGCACCGCCCGGCGCGCCATGTCGGCCACGTCCTTGTAGGGCACTTTCCAGATGTGCCTGGTCAGGCCCAGATAGGCGCGGCCTGTGACGGACACACCGGCCTCGGCCAGGTAGTGCTCGAGGGACTGGGTCACCGACCAGGTGTAGGGCGTGACGAGCGCGATGCGCCGCGCGCCCAGATCGTCGAGCGCTTCGAGCAGCGCGCCCGAGGTCGTGACCGAGGCGACCGCACCCTCGCGGGTCATGGCCTCGCACATCGCGCGCTCGCCCGCGATGCCGCCGACGAAGCTTCCCGATGTGCAGGCGTACGCCAGAACTTCGGGCTCGGCGGCGCTCAGCGCGCGCACCGCCTCGCCGAGCGTTTCGTGTTCGCTGACGAGTCGTGCCAGGTCAAGGCTTACCTCGACGGGCACGTACGGAGTGCGGGTCAGGTGGAGGGAGACCTCGTCCGGCACCCAGCGCCAGAGCTCTCGGTCAAGGGCGAAGTCGAAAGGGGCGACGACACCTACACCGCGTTGAGGGTGTGGTCCGCCGAGGAAGGAGACGTCCATGAGCAGGCCCCAAGTTCGTGCGTGCGTGCAATGGAGGGACCGGCCGGGGGCCGGGAGATGCGGAACCGGCGACGCGCCGGGACGTCGGGATGGGGCAGAAGGCGCCGAGAAAGCGCTACAGAGTGTGCTACGGCCTCATACGGAGCGTACTCAGCCGTGGGGTGCTTGTGATAGAGCACCTCTGTTGACGAAGGTAGTTTCAGGTGCGAGCGTGGTCAATCCGCACATCTCAGACGGCTCTGGCCGACACATACTCAGGGAAGCGGACTCTCATTGCGAAACGGTTTCTCCCCGATGTCCGAATCAACGTCCGAATCAGCGTCTGATCCGATGTCCGATACAACCGTTCTGGTCCTTGACGCCCCGTCCCCCGCTCCGCCGCCCCGCCTCGGCAGCCTCACCGGGCGCGCCAGGATCCTGCACGCGGACGCGGACACCCTTGCGGCCCAACTCCCCCACGCCGATGTGCTGCTTGTGTGGGACTTCCTCTCGGACGCGGTGCGTCTCGCCTGGCCGGGCGAGGGACCGAGGCCCCGCTGGGTGCACACCGCGAGCGCGGGCGTGGACCGCCTGATGTGCCCCGAGCTGGCCGAGTCCGACACGCTGGTCACCAACGCCCGCGGCGTCTTCGACCAGCCGATCGCCGAGTACGTGGCCGCACTCGTCCTCGCCATGGCCAAGGACCTGCCGCGCACCCTCCAGCTCCAGGGCGAGCGCACCTGGCAGCACCGCGAGACCCAGCGGGTCGCCCGTACGCGTGCGTGTGTCGTGGGTTCGGGACCGATCGGACACGCCATCGTCCGCATGCTGAAGGGGCTCGGGATCATCACCGCCCTGGTGGGGCGCAGCGCGCGGGGCGGCGTCCACGGACCCGACGAACTCGACCGGCTCATGGCGCGCGCCGACTGGGTGGTGTGCGCGGCGCCGCTCACGGACGACACGCGCGGCATGTTCGACGAGCGGCGCTTCGGGATGATGCAGCCCTCCGCGCGCTTCATCAACATCGGGCGCGGCGCGCTCGTCGTGGAGGACGATCTCGCGGCCGCCCTGTCGAAGCGGTGGATCGCGGGGGCGGCACTCGACGTCTTCGAGCACGAGCCGCTGCCCGCGGACAGCCCGCTGTGGACGGCGCCGGGGCTGATCGTGTCCCCGCACATGAGCGGCGACACGGTGGGCTGGCGCGATGAACTGGGCGCGCAGTTCGTCGAGTTGTACGAGGAGTGGGCGGCCGGGCGGCCTCTCTCGAACGTGGTCGACAAGAAACGTGGGTATGTACCGGGGAATTGATCACTCCCCGATCCCCGATCCCTGATCCACCGATCCACTCCCCCCTGAGGCGAGCCACTTCCCTCCCCCTGAGGAGCGTGCATGACCGAGCTCACGGATCTCACCGCGGTACAACTCGTCGACGCCTATCGCAAGGGCGAATTCAGTCCGGTCGACGCGACACGGGCGGCGCTGCGCAGGGCCGATGACGTACAGCCCGCAGTGAACGCCTTCGTGCGCATCGACGCCGATGCGGCCGTCGCGGAGGCGGAGGCGAGTGCGCAGCGGTGGCAGCGGGGCGAGCCGCGAGGTCTGGTGGACGGGGTCCCCGTCTCGGTCAAGGACATCCTGCTGCAGCGCGGCGGCCCGACGCTGCGGGGCTCGAAAGCCGTGCGTACGGACGGGACTTGGGACGAGGACGCGCCGTCGGTGGCGCGGCTTCGCGAGCACGGCGCGGTGTTCATCGGCAAGACGACGACGCCCGAGTTCGGCTGGAAGGGCGTCACGGACAGCCCGCAGAGCGGGATCACGCGCAATCCGTACGACCCTTCGCGCACCGCGGGCGGTTCGAGCGGCGGCAGCGCGGCCGCCGTGGCGCTCGGCGCGGGGCCGGTGTCGCTCGGCACGGACGGCGGCGGCTCGGTACGGATCCCGGGCTCCTTCTGCGGGATCTTCGCACTGAAGCCGACGTACGGCCGGGTGCCGCTGTACCCCGCGTCCGCGTTCGGCACGCTGGCGCACGTCGGCCCGATGACGCGGGACGCGGCGGACGCGGCGCTCGTGATGGACGTCATCAGCGGCCCCGACTGGCGCGACTGGTCACAGCTCGGCCCGGTGGCGGGCAGCTTCCGCGCGGGTATCGAAGGCGGCGTACGCGGTCTGCGCATCGCCTACTCACCCTCGCTCGGCGGTCAGGTGGCCGTGCGGCCCGCGGTCGCCGCGGCGGTGCGGCAGGCGGTGGAGTCCCTTGCCGCGCAGGGTGCGTACGTCGAGGAGACCGACCCTGACTTCACGGACCCGGTGGAGGCGTTCCACACGCTGTGGTTCAGCGGCGCCGCGCGGGTGATCCAGCATCTGCCGCTCGACCGGCGGGAGTTGCTCGACCCGGGGCTGCGGGAGATCTGTGCGCAGGGTGCACGGTCCAGTGCGCTCGACTACCTTGCCGCGGTTGACGTACGCATGGAGCTCGGCCGTCGCATGGGCCGCTTCCACCAGACGTACGACCTTCTGATCACACCTACGTTGCCGATCACCGCCTTCGAGGCGGGAGCGGAGGTACCGAAAGGTTCCGGCCATCGCAGGTGGACGGGGTGGACGCCGTTCACGTACCCCTTCAACATGACGCAGCAGCCGGCCGCGACCGTCCCCTGCGGGGTGGACGGGGAGGGGCTGCCCGTCGGGGTGCAGATCGTGGCGGCGCGACACGCCGACGCGCTCGTCCTGCGGGCCGCGCACGCGTTGTACGAAGCGGGCAGCGCGAGGATCGCGCCGCCCGCCACCGGCTGAGTCCGCGGGCGGGATCTACACCCTGCGGAAATTCAGCGTCTCGCCCTGCGCGCCGCCGCGCCACAGGTCGTTGCAGGCCTCGGCCATCTGGTCGAGGCCTTCGACCACTTGGCCCCAGACGATGCCGGGCACCCAGCCGACGTCCCCGTTGAGCAGCAGGTTGTTGCGCTCGTAGAAGAGGGCGAGGTCCACGACCGTGGCGCCCGCCTTGACGTCCGCGGCCGGTTCGTACCCATAGGCCTGCGTGCCCAGCTGCGTCCCGTTGAAGGAGAAATAGCAGAGGTCGCCGGGAATGGGGGTGACTGTCGGGTTCTCCAGGGGCGGTTCGCGGTCCGCGAAGGCCGGAAAGAGGGCGTAGATCTCATTGCGGGCATACTTCGCGTGATAGACGTCCTCGCTGAGCGGAAGCGCCTCCCACACCGCCGCGCAGGTCACCGGGGCCCGGTCGTCGAGCAGCTTTGCCGTGCACTGAACTCCCCGCTTGGCGAGGGAGACTTCGATGAATCGGTCTGCCATGTGTCCCATGCTCCTCCCTGGGTCAAGAGGACAACGATTGCATCAGGGGCTGAAACTGGTCCGCATATCTTGCGTCGAGTCGGGTAGCCGCGCGCCCATGGCTCCACCACTTGGGAACAACGAGGGATTCATCGGTAAAACAGTCCGCCGCCGCTCCCTGCTCACCGGAGCGGGCGTGGCGGCACTGGGTGTATTCGGGGGCGCGGCCTGCAGCCGAGTGCCTGAGGAAGGGAAGGTCGAGGGCGGTGATCTGCTGGACCGGCTGCGTGATGCCGGCACGGTCAGGATCGGTGTCGCGGGGGAGGTTCCGTTCGGATACATCGACAAGAACGGCGAGGTGACCGGTGAGGCGCCGGAAATCGCCAAGGTGATCTTCCCTCGCCTCGGTGTGCCCAAGGTCAAGGCGGTGCCCACCAAGTTCGGCGCGCTGATCCCCGGGCTGACCCAGGCCCGGCAGTTCGACGTGGTCTCGGCGGGGATGTACATCAGCCCGGTTCGCTGCGAGCGGGTGCTGTTCTCCGACCCCGACTACCTGATGCTCGACTCCTTCATCGTGAAGAAGGGCAATCCGCACGGCATCAAGAAATATGAGGACATCGTAAAGAAGGGCCTGAAGGTGGCGAGCGGCACGGCGTACGCGCAGATCGCCACCGCAGAGGCGGCCGGTTCGAAGTCCGTCCTCGTGGTGCCCGACCAGGTGGCGGGCGCCGACGCGGTGGCGCTCGGCCGGGTCGACGCCTTCGCCGGGACCGCGGTCACCGTGCGCGACGTGGTCAAGGGCAATCCGCGGGTGGAGGCGACGAAGCCCTTCCAGCCGTTCATCGACGGCGAACCGGCTTACGGCGCTGGTGGTTTCGCCTTCCGCCTTGAGGAGAAGAACCTGCGGGACGCCTTCAACAAGGAGCTGCACAAGCTCAAGGAGAGCGGTGAACTGCTCAGGATCGTCAAGCCGTTCGGGTTCACCGAGACCGAGATGACCGATCTGACGGCCGCGAAGCTGTGCCCCCCTGTGAAGGGAGCCTCCTGATGATGTCGTCGGAGTTTTTCGAGAACTGGTTCCTGCCCGGCATCTGGATCACCGTGCAGGTCACCTTCCTCAGCGCGGCCCTCGCCTTCGTGATCGCCTTCCCCATCGGGGTGCTTCGCACGTCCCGTCTGTGGATCGTGCGCTTCCTCGCCGGGACGTACTTCGAGATCTTCCGCAGCACCTCGTCGCTGGTCTTCATGTTCTGGATCGCGTTCACGGTTCCCGCGCTGTTCCAGATCAGCTTCGAGCCTCTCTTCGCGGGTGTCATCGCCCTGGGCATCACCTACGGGGCGTACGCGTCCGAGATCGTGCGCGGCGCGCTCGCCGCGGTGCCGACCGCGCAGCGTGAGGCGGGCATCGCCCTGAACTTCACGCCGCTGCAGCGGCTGCGCCGCATCGAACTGCCGCAGGCCTGGCCCGAGATGCTGCCGCCCTTCAACAACCTGCTGATCGAGCTGCTCAAGGGCACGTCTCTGGTCTCTCTCATCGCGGTGGCCGACATGACCTTCGCCGGCGATCTGCTCCGGCTCGTCACGACCGAGAGCGGGCCGATCTACACGCTGCTGCTCGGTCTGTACTTCGTGTTCGCGTTCATCCTCACGCGCGGCATGCGGCTCCTTGAGCGGCACGCCAAGAAGGGCGTGGGGCAGGCTCCCGAGAAGCTGGGCCTGTTCAGCGGGATTCGCTCCAAGTCGTCGATCGACGTCGTGACCGGCGCGGGGGGTGCCAAGTGAACTGGGACTGGTCGAACGTCGATGACTTCATGCCGCTCTTCTGGGACGGCGTGTGGGTCACGCTCAAGGCACTGCTCTTCGGCACCCTGATCGCCTTCTCGCTCGGCATGGTCTGGGCCATCGCGCAGCGGTCGGAGAAGAAGTGGATCAGCTGGCCGGTGACGGTGTTCACCGAGTTCATCCGGAACACTCCGCTCCTGGTCCAGCTGTTCTTCCTCTTCTACGTGGTGCCGGAGTGGGGCCCGTCCATGTCCCCGCTCGTCACGGGCGTCGTCGGGCTCGGGCTTCACTATTCGACGTACACCTCCGAGGTGTACCGGGCGGGCATCGAGGGTGTCCCGGAAGGGCAGTGGGAGGCGGCCACCGCGCTCAGCCTCACCAAGCAGCGCACCTGGACCGCGGTGATCCTGCCGCAGGCCGTGCGCCGGGTGATCCCCGCGCTCGGCAACTACGTGATCGTCATGCTGAAGGAGTCGCCGCAGATGGCTGCCATCGGCGCGCTCGACATGCTGGGCCAGGCCCAGGGGTACAGCCAGGCGACCTTCACCTACGAGGCGATCAGCATCGTGGGTGTCGCCTTCATCGTCATCGCCTACCCGGCCTCTCTTCTTCTGCGAGTTTTGGAGCGTCGTCTTGTCCGCTGACAACAGCACTTCTCAGGAAATCCCCAACCCGGCCGTCGACGGCAGCGAGCTGATCCGCTTCGACAAGGTCGTCAAGCGCTACGGGTCGAACACCGTCCTGGACGAGCTGGACTTCTCCGTGGACTCCGGCAAGCACGTCACCCTGATCGGCCCGTCCGGCTCCGGCAAGACGACGATCCTGCGCCTTCTGATGACCCTGGTGAAGCCCGATCAGGGCACCATCAAGGTGGGCGGCAACTACCTCATGCACGAGGAGAAGAACGGCAAGCTCGTCCCGGCGGGCGAGAAGCACATCCGCGAGGTCCGCAAGAACATCGGGATGGTCTTCCAGCAGTTCAACCTCTTCCCGAACATGAAGGTCCTGCGCAACATCATGGAGGCGCCGGTCAACGTCCTCGGTCTGCCCAAGGACGAGGCGGAGCAGCGGGCGCGCGAGCTGCTCGACCTGGTCGGGCTCGGCGACCGCTGCGACGCGTACCCGACGCAGCTCTCCGGCGGCCAGCAGCAGCGGGTCGCCATCGCGCGTGCCCTCGCGATGCGCCCGCAGGTGCTGCTGCTCGACGAGGTGACGTCCGCGCTCGACCCGGAGCTGGTGGCGGGCGTCCTGGACGTGCTGCGCGACATCGCGCACACCACGGACATCACGATGCTCTGTGTGACCCACGAGATGAACTTCGCCCGTGACATCTCGGACCAGGTCCTGATGTTCGACTCGGGCCGGGTCATCGAGTCCGGGACACCGGAGAAGATCTTCACCGAGCCGGAGCACGAGCGGACCAGGGAGTTCCTCTCCGCGGTGCTGTAGTCGCAACGACGAGGCGGGACCGTGGCGTCGAGCCACGGTCCCGCCTCGGTCGTCAGCGGGCTTCCGTCACCTCGATGAGGAGGTACTCCGACTCCGGCATGTCGGTGCCGTCCTGGATGGTTTCGCGGCGGACGACGTTCAGGTGGCGGCCCGTTTCCACGGCCAGGCGCTGGAGCCCCGGGAGGTCCCCCTTGGTGCTGCTGAAGAAGAGGAGGACCGAGCCGGATTCCGTGGTCCAGTGCGGGGCCTCCTCCAGGAAGCGGCGGTGGGCCTCGTAGCCGGGATCGAGGAAGGCGTGCTCGTGCGGGGACTCGAACTCGTGGTCTTCCGGGGCCCAGATGAAGTTCGAGTTCCAGAAGATGACGTCGAAGCGCTCGTCCTCGCCGAGGCCGGCGAACAGGTCGCTGTGGACCGCCCTGACGCGGTCGCCGACGTCGTGGCGGGCGGCGTTGAGCCGGGTGTTCTCGACCGCGTGCGGATTGATGTCGGCGCCGACCACGCGACCGCAACCCGCGAGCGCGGCCGTCACGCAGATGAGACCGGTGCCTGAGCCCATCTCCAGCATGGAGTCCCACTTGAACCGACCCGGCTCGAGGAGATCGAGGAAGTCGAGCGAGACGTTGGTCGATGGGCGGTAGATCGGGGCGAAGACCTCGTCGAGGAGGTCCCATTCCCTGTCGTACAGGGTGAAGGTCTTGGGCCTGTCGTCCCTGGTCACATCGTTGCTGCTGAGTGTGAGGGTACGGCGGTAGTAGCTTTCCGGGGTTTCCACCTTAGACATTGCGTTCTCCAAAAGGGCCGCTGTCCGGTTCGCTCTTCGATGCGCGTATGGGCATGATCCTTCTGCCTGTCGCCACTATGCAGGCCTTCGTTGAGCGAGCAACGGACACCGTCGGAGAGGGTCGAGATCCGGCCCCAGCGATCAGTCGTCAGCCTTGTGGGCCAGTTCCCGCAGATATTTGCGGTACCAGGAACCCCAGCTCTCGACCTGTTCCATGAGGGGCTTCAGGCTGCGGCCGGCCGGTGTGAGCTCGTACTCCACCCTCGGCGGCACCTCTGGGTAGACGGTCCGGTGCACCAGGCCGTCCCGCTCCATCTCGCGCAGCTGTCTGCTGAGCATCCGGTGGGTGATGTCGGCAGGCAGTGCCCGTTGCAGCTCGCCGAAGCGGTGCTTGCCACGCAGCAGGTACAAGACGATGAGGAGCTTCCACTTGCCGCCGACCACCGCGAACATGACCTCGGTGTCGCAGAAGTCGGCGATGCTTTCCAGGCGCTCAGATAAGTGACTGATTTGAATCCCCCTAGCCACCGGTATACAGGGTGGTACTCAGGACACTGCGCAGTACCAGGTCACAGGAAAGACCGTACTTGCACACGCTACTAGTTGTGTTCACGCTAGTTGGGTGATCATGGAGACAGAACGACACCCGCCCCGCCGCTGGGTATCGCTGGCCGTGCTCTGCGCCAGCCTGCTGCTCGTCGGCATGGATCTGACCGTGCTCCACGTGGCTGTGCCGACCATCAGTCAGCAGCTGCTGCCCAGTGGCTCCGAACTCCTGTGGATCGTCGACGGCTACGCGCTCACCGTGGCCGCCGGGCTCATCACCTGCGGGACG
The DNA here is from genome assembly GCF_039533825.1 of Streptomyces rectiviolaceus. Classification (NCBI taxonomy): domain Bacteria; kingdom Bacillati; phylum Actinomycetota; class Actinomycetes; order Kitasatosporales; family Streptomycetaceae; genus Streptomyces; species Streptomyces rectiviolaceus. The sequence goes on along the minus strand of NZ_BAAAUG010000031.1, from coordinate 93,989 downwards.
CTCGGGGACCGGTTCGGGCGAAAACGCATGCTGATGGCCGGCTTCGCCGTCTTCGGCCTCGCGTCTCTCGCCGCGGCCCTGTCGGAGGGGCCCGTCCAACTGATCGCCGCGCGGGCCGTGCTCGGCGTCGGCGGCGCGATGATCATGTCGAGTACGCCGGCCATCATCCGGGGCCTCTTCCCCGACGACCGGGAACGCTCGGTCGCGGTGGGCCTGTGGGTGTCGGCGTACAGCGTCGGTGTCTCGGTGGGGCCGCTGCTCGGCGGCGCCCTGATCGAGCACTTCTGGTGGGGGTCGGTCTTCCTCATCAATCTGCCGATCGTGGTCGTCGCGCTCGTCGCCGGTGTGCTGCTCATCCCGGAGTCGAAGAACCCGCGGCCGCACCGGTGGGACGGCACGAGTGCCGTGCTGTCCGCCCTCGGTCTTGCCTCCGTGGTCTACGGCTTCCAGAAGCTCGGCGAGGGTTCGAGCGCCGGATCGACGGCCCTGACCTGGGGTGTGCTGGTGGCCGGGCTCGTGCTGACGGCGGTGTTCGCGGTGCGGCAGCGGCGGATCAGCAATCCGCTGATCGACCTCTCGCACTTCGCCGACCGGCGGTTCACGCTGGCCTCCTTGTGCACGATGGTCTGCTACGGCTCGTACGCGGCGCTGTTGTTCCTGCTCACGCAGCGGCTGCAGCTGGCGGACGGGTACTCGCCGCTGGAGGCCGGGCTCGCCCTGACCCCGCTGGCGGTGGCCAACGCCGTCGGCGCCGCGTTCGCCCCGCGGCTCAGTGCGCGGTTCGGGCACCAACGCGGTCTGTCCGGCGGGCTGTTGCTGCTCGCCGCCGCGCTCTTCGCGTTCAGCGTGTTCGGCGCGGAAGGCAATTATCCGGCGCTGATCGCGGCGGGGCTCGGCTCCGGGGCGGTCATGACGCTGGGCTCCGACGTCATGCTGAGCGCGGCCAGGCCGGAGCGCGCAGGCGAGGTGGGGGCTCTCCAGGAGACTTCATTCTCGCTCGGGGCCGGTCTGGGGCTCGCGTTCCTCGGCACGATGATGGCGCTCGTCTACCGCTCGACGTTCCGGACGCCTCCCGAGGCCACGGACGCGCAAGTGGAGAGCGCTCGTACCTCGTTGGGCGCGGCATCCGAAGTGGCGGGGCGGGTCGGCGGCAAGGTCGGGGACGCGCTCCTGGAGAGCGCGAGAAAGTCCTTCGACACCGGCTTCACGGTGGCCACCACCGTCTCCGGGGCCGCGCTCGCGCTGCTCGGAGTGGTGGCCCTGGTGGGGCTGAAGAAGGAGGGGACGCCTTCCGGACCGACGCCGGAACCTTCCTCCGCCGAGAATTCCACTGCCGAGAATGTGTGACTGAGCCAATCCTCCGCGTCACCTGATTTGTCATCGTCCATTTCCCCCGAGGGCCGACGTATGCCCGAATCCGGGGGCCCGAAGAAACACGAAGAGAAATACAGGAGAAAGAGAATGACTACATTCGAAGAACCGGCCACCCGGACGGAGCGCGGCAGCGCCAAGCGGGACACCGTCTGGAGCAGCTCCGTCTGGGAGCCGCAGATGGGGTACGCCCGCGGGGTGCGGGTCGGCAACCAGGTCTTCATCGCGGGCACCGTCGCCGCCGACGGCGAGGGAAATCCGCGGGGCGAAGACGCCTACGCACAGAGCGACTTCATCATTCGGAAGATCCAGGGCGCCCTGCGTGACCTGGGAGCCGATCTCGAGCACGTGGTCAGCACGACGACCCACCTCAGCGACTTCAGCCACTTCGACGACTACGCACGGGCGCACAAGGAGCACTTCGGCGCCACGCCCCCGGTGAACACCACGGTGCAGGCCCAGCTGGTCAAGCCGTACTTCCTGGTGGAGATCACGGCGACCGCGGTGCTGCCCCAGTCGCTCACGGCGCAGGGTCTGCAATGACGACGGCCCGGATAGAACCGGCGCTCGACGGGGTTCGGGGCGCCACACGCATTCCGCATTCGAAGCCCCATATGCAACGCGCCCTGCTGCTCAGCCTGTTGGCGAACGCGCCGAGCACCATCATGAATCCGGCGTGGTCGTCCGAGGCGGAGAGCCTCTTCAGCTCGGTGCGGGAGTTCGGCCTAGACGTGACCGGACAGGACGACCGGTCACTGCATCTGTCGGGCGTCGGCAAGTCCGTGAAGACGGGCAGCGCGAAGGTCTCCGTGGTGGGGTCGGCGTTCAACTTCCGTGCCATGGCGGCGGTCGCCTGCCTCTCCCGGGGCGAGACCGTCCTCGAGGGGAACGCGGCGATGCTCAAGCGGCCGGTCACGGAGTATCTGAGCTTCATCCCCGAACTCGGCGGCACGCTCACCGACATCAGCGACGCCGGCCATCTGCGGACCCGGATCCGGGGCAGCAGCCGGCTCGGCGGCACGGCGACGGTCGACACCCAGCACAGCTCACAGGTGTTGACGAGCGTCCTGCTGATCGCCCCGCTGGCCGACAGGCCGGTCCGTATCCGGTGCACGAACGCCGGTGCGGTGGGCGAGGGCTATATCGGCCTGACGGAGTCGATGATGCGGCGGCAGGGCGCCGGGATCGAGCGGGACGGCTCGTCCTTCGTCGTGCATCCCAGCGTGTACGACGCCGGGATGCACGAACTGGCCTCGGACTTCACCGCCTTGTCCTACCTGGCCGGTGCGGTGGCGACGGCGCCGCGCGGGTCCGTCACGGTCGACGGCTACTACCCGTCGGAGCTGAGTTCCGAGCGGGAGTTCCTCGCCGTCCTCGAGCGGCTCGGGATCCGTACGGCGTACGACCCGGTCGAGCGCCGGCTGCGGATCGAGAAGGGGGATCCGGCCGCGGAGCACGTCGAGATCGACGGCCGCAACATTCCCACCGTCGTGCCCACGCTGGCCGCGATCGCCCCGTTCGTCGCGGCGCGCGTGACGCTGCGCAACGCGGCCCACGTCAACAACCACAAGTGCCGGCGTGTGGACGTGATGATCCGTGAACTCACGCGGATGGGCTGCTGGATCGAGCCGAAACACGGAGCCGACGGGCGGGTCGACGGTTTCACCACCGTGGGGCGGCAGGCACCCGCGGGCGGCGTCGCGCTCGAAAGCCACGGCGACCACCGGATCTTCCTGAGCCTGGCGACGGCCGCGCTCGGCGCCGATCGGCCTTCGGTGCTCGGCGGCGCGGAGCATCTGCACGCCAGCTTCCCCGACTTCCTCACCTCGTTGAACACCCTCGGTGCCGGTGTCGGACCGGCAGCCTGACATCTTCGTAGGAGACAGAGGCATGGGTTTCGTACAGTACAAAGCGCTGCACATACATGCGGCAGGAGAACTGAAGGGGGCGGCGAACCCGCCCGCGTCCAAGAGTTATTCGGCGCGGGCCGTGCTGGCCGCCGCGCTCGCGCCGGGCCGGAGCGAGATCGACAACATCGCCGGGAGCCAGAACGTCCGCGCCATGGTGGACAGTTGCCAGGTGCTCGGCGCCGGGATCGAGTACCCGGCGCCCGACCGCCTGGTGATCACGGGCTCGGGGCGGCAGCGGGACGGGGTCACCGTCAATCCGGGAAATTCCGGGGTGGTGCTGCGGCTGCTGATGGGTGCGACGGCCGTGCTCCGCCGGACGACGTTCATGACGCCGTTCAGCGCGTCCCTGGGGCGGCGTTCCAACAGCGAGATGGTCGATGCGCTGCGCGCTCTGGGCTCAGAGGTGACGGCTGGCGTGGACGGGCGGCTGCCCATCACGCTCGACGGTACGCGGGTGCACGGCGGGGACGTCAGCATCAACAGCCGGCGCAGTTCGCAGTACCTCAGCGGGCTGCTGTTCCTCGGCGGGCTCCTGGACGAGCCGCTGACCGTGCGCGTACCGGACGAGCTGAAGGCGCCGGCGCCGGTGCACACCACGCTCAAGGTGCTCGGCGCCACCGGCGTCGAGGTGGCGCCCGCCGACGACTTCATGTCCTTCGATGTCGCCACGGGCAGCCGCTTCGAGGCCGCGCACCACCGCATCGGGTCCGACCCGGCGAGCACGGCGGCGCTGCTCGCGCTGGCGTCGGCGGTCGATTCCACGGTCGACATCGACCACCACGGCCTCGAGGAGCTGGACGGGGTCCTGGAGCACCTCATCGGCATGGGGGTGTCGCTCGACGTGGGCGAGCGGAGCGTACGGGTGAGCGGTGGCGGGACGCTGCGGCCGCTCGACTTCGACGGGGCGAAGGCGCCGGACGCCGTGCTGCCGCTGGCCGCGCTCGCGGCGCACGCGGACGGGACAAGCCGCTTCCACAACATCGAGCACATCCGCTACAAGGAGTGCGACCGGATCAGCGACTTCCGGCACGAGCTGGAGCGTGCGGGTGTCGCCGCGGAGGAGAAGCAGGACGAGCTGATCGTCCACGGCTCGCCGGAGGGCGTGCGGGGCGGGGTCGCCGTCGACAGCCACTACGACCACGCCGTTGTGATGGCCATGAGCTTGATCGCGTTGCGGAGCCGGGAGGGCCTGACCGTCAACGACCCCCAGTACGTCGCGCAGACCTTCCCGGACTTCTTCGAGCAGCTGCAGCGCATCGGCGGACGCGTCACGGTGCAGAGTTGAGGAGCGTCGCAGACCATGTGCGGAATCGCAGCGATCATCGACACCGACCCGATGCCGGACACCGGGCAGCAGGGGGAGCGCCGGGACCGGGAACTGCTCGCCATGCTCGCCCGGATCCGGCACCGGGGCGACACGGAGTGCTTCGCGGAGCACTCCGTCGAACCCGGGGTGGCCCTTGGCACGAACCGCCTTGCCATCGTCGACCGTGAGCACGCCAAGCAGCCCCAGACCGACACACAGGGGCAGGTCTCGGTCGCGTACAACGGAGAGCTCTACGGATTCCAGTCCGTGCGGCGGGAGTTGGAGGGCCTCGGCCACACGTTCCGTACGGCCTCGGACACCGAGGTCCTCATCCACGGCTATCTGGAGTGGGGCGAGAAGCTGCTCGACCGGCTCAACGGCATGTTCGCGTTCGTGCTCCACGACCGGCGGGACGGGTCGTTCCTGGCCGCCAGGGACCACGTCGGGATCAAGCCGCTCTACTACGTGCGCCGGGGCACCGCCTATTACTTCGCGTCGGAGCAGAAGTGCCTGTTGACGTACGACGCCCCGATTCACACCGTGAGCCCGGGGACGTTCCTCAGGAACGGGCGCGAGGAGCGCTACTTCAGCCTGTCCACGACACCGCGCCACATCGGCCCGCGGGAGGCGGTGGGGACCTACCGCCGGCTGTTCGACGAAGCGGTGCGGCAGCAGGTGGACACGGATCTGCCCCTCGCGGTGACGTTCAGCGGCGGGATCGACAGCGCGGCCGTGCTCCACACGGCCCGGCGCTTCCATCCGGCGGTGACGGCCTTCACGATCGGCTTCGAGGGCTCGGCCGATGTCGAGGTGGCCGAGCGCTACTGCCGGGAGGAGGGCATCGCGCATGTGGTCGCCCGCCTCGACCGGCAGGAGCTGATCGACGCCATCCCGGAGGTCGTGCACGGGGCGGAGTTCTTCGAGGCGATCGACGCCATGGACACCTGTGTCGGCCAGTTCGCCTTCCGGCTCGTCAAGGAGCACGGGTTCAAGCTCGCGCTGTGCGGCGAGGGCAGCGATGAAGTCAACGCGGGATACGACCTGTTCAGGCAGCACGACGACCCCGTCGAGCTGATGCGCTACCGGGTCCACAACCTGCACAGGACCGATCTGCAGCGGGTCGACCGGTCGAGCATGATGCACTCCGTCGAGACCCGGGTCCCCTTCATGGACCGCCGGCTCCTGGAGTTCGCCTACTCGGTGCCGATGGACCTGAAGCTCCGCGACGGGCAGGACAAGTGGCTGCTGCGGGAGGCGTTCCGCGGCAGGCTGCCGTCGTATCTCGTCGACCGGCCCAAGATCCGGATGCCCGACGGCAGCGGCCTGAAGAACACCCTCGTCGACCACGCCCGCACGCAGGGTGGTGTCGACCCCGGAATCGGCGCGGACATCGGTGTCGACACGCCGGAGGGGGCGTTCTTCCTGCAGCAGTACCTGAAGGCCGGGTTCCCGATGCCGCGGGAGCGGCACAAGAGGGCCGGATACGACTACTCCGCCAACGGCTACTTCGAGTTCGTCTCCTAGGGGTCCGCCCGCGCCGGCGCCTGCCGTTGACCGCCGCGGCAGGCGCCGGCCGCCCCGCAAGGCCACCACACCGAGGCCACCACACCGAGGCCACCCCACCGAGGAAGGCACAGCCCGTCATGTACAGAGCTCCCTTCTGGCCCGCGCCCCACACCGACCGGCCCGTCAACGCGTATGTACGGGTGCCAGGTTCGAAGTCCATGACCAACCGCGCCCTGATCCTGGCGGCTCTCGCCGATGGTCCTTCCACCGTGCGCGAACCCCTGCACAGCCGCGACAGCGCCCTCATGGCCGGTGCGCTGAGCTCGCTCGGCACCACCATCGAGGAGACGGCCGACGGCGCCTGGCGCATCACGCCGGGAACGCTGCGCGGCCCGGCCTACGTGGACTGCGGCCTTGCCGGTACCGTCATGCGCTTCCTGCCGCCCGTGGCCGCGCTCGCCGATGGGCGGGTGCGGGTCGACGGTGATCCGCAGGCACGCAACCGCCCCATGGCGACCGTCATCAACGCCCTTCGGCTGCTCGGCGCCCGGCTCACCGGCCACGGCCTGCCGTTCGAAGTGCACGGCAGGGGGCGCCTGTTGGGCGGTCCGGTCACCGTGGACGCGTCCCGGTCGTCGCAGTTCGTCTCCGGGCTGCTGCTCGCCGGCGCCCGGTTCGAGCAGGGCGTCAGCGTCGCGCACCGCGGGAAGCCGGTGCCCTCGCTGCCGCACATCGGCATGACCGTGCGGATGCTGCGAGGCGCGGGCGTCGACGTCGACGACTCGACGCCGGACGTCTGGCACGTCCGCCCCGGCCCGGTCCGCGCGCCGGACACCGGGATCGAGCCCGACCTCTCCAACGCCCAGCCGTTCCTGGCCGCGGCCCTGGCCACCGGGGGGACGGTGACCGTGCCCGACTGGCCCGGGTCCACCACTCAGGCCGGGGACGCCATCCGCGGACTCCTCGGCGAGATGGGTGCGTCCTTGGCCCGTACGCCCGAGGGCCTGGCCGTGACCGGCCCCGGACGGCTGCGGGGCGTCGACGCCGACCTGCACGCCGCCGGTGAGCTCACCCCCACCGTCGTGGCGCTCGCGGCCCTGGCGGACGGTCCTTCGCGGCTGCGCGGAATCGCGCACCTGCGCGGCCACGGGACCGACCGGCTCGGCGCGCTCCAGCGGGAGCTCAACGCGCTGGGTGGCGCCGTGGAGCAGACGCCCGACGGGCTCGTCGTCACCCCGCGGGCCCTGCATGCCGGGACCTGGCACGCCTGCAACGACCACCGAATGGCGACGGCGGGCGCGATTCTCGGGCTTGTCGTTCCCGGCATCGAGGTGGACGACATCACCGCGACGGGGCGGACGCTGCCCGACTTCCCGGACCTCTGGGAGGCCATGGCCAAGGGCTGACGCCCCTGCGCTCCTTCGCCCTCCCCCTCCCGACTTCGCCCCGTTTCGACTTCGCCCCCCTTCGGCTGGGAGGAAACATGGCCAACCCCGCGCCCGCCGAGACGCTGCCCTCCGGCCTCCGTCCCGGCGAGCCGGCCACGAGCCTCATCGACGACACTCCGGTGACCGGGTTCCACCGCAGGCTCACCGCCTTCTGCTCGGGCGGGCCCTTCCTCGACGGCTTCGCACTCGGCGTCGTAGGCCTCGCCCTGCCCCAGATCGCCCGGCAGTGGCAGCTGAGCGGCCTGTGGCAGGGCGCACTCGCCGCCGCGGCGCTGCTCGGCATCCTCGTCGGCGGCCTCGTCTTCGGGTACGTCACCGATCTCGTCGGCCGCAAGGTGATGTACTCCCTCAACATCGCGGCGATCGCCGTGTGCGCCGCCGCCCAGTTCTTCGTCACAGGACCCGAGCAGCTGCTGGTGCTGCGCGTTCTGCTCGGCGTCACCATCGGCGCCGACTACCCCATCGCGTCCTCGCTGCTCGCGGAGTTCGCTCCCCGCAGGTCCCGCCCGCGCCTGATCGGGCTGCAGACGATCATGTGGTCGGCGGGCAACGCGACGGCGTACCTCGTCGGTGACGCGCTGCTGCGCCTCGGCCCGGACGCCTGGCGGTGGATCCTCGTCTCCCCCGCCGTTCCGGCGCTCGCCCTGGCGTTCCTTCGCGCAGGTACGCCCGAGTCCCCCCGCTGGCTGCTGAGCAAGGGCCGTACCGACGAGGCGCTGCGGGTGATGCGCAAGGTGTACGGTCCCGGCGCCCGGCTCGACGGCATCGAGAGCCGGCCCGCCGCCACGAAGTTCCGGCAGGTCTTCCAGGGCGTGTACCTGCGGCGCACCCTCTTCGTGGCCGTCTTCTGGACCTGCTCGGTCACACCGGTCTACGCGCTGTACAGCTTCGCCCCGACGCTGCTCGACGCCCTGGGCATCGACACCGTCGGCGGTACGGAGACAGAGAACCTGGGGTCCGTGGCGATCGGGCTGCTGCTGCTCGCCGGGACGGTCGTGGCCACGCTCGTCGCGGGCCGGGTGCGCAGGCGGACGCTGCTCATCCTGCCCTTCGCCGTCGCGAGCGCGAGCCTGCTCGCGCTCGGCCTGGTGCCGGAGACCTCCGTGGGGGCCGTCGTCGTACTGCTCGGTGTGTACGCGCTGTTCATCGGCGGCCCGACCATCCTGCAGTGGATCTACCCGAACGAGATCTACCCCACGGAGATCCGCGCGACGGCCTTCGGCGTCGGGGTCGCCACGAGCCGGGTCGGGGCGGTGCTCGGCACGTTCGTCGTGCCTCTGCTGCTCGCGGGCGTGGGTGTCTCGGCCACGATGCTCGTCGTCGGGGCCATCAGCGCGGTCGGGGCCGTGGTGTCCGCGCTGCTCGCGCCCGAGACGCACGGGCATACGCTCGATGAGGCGGCGCGGGACGGTTGAGGTCCTTCTCAGGTGTGCTCGCTTGTGTGCTCGCTCCGTCACGACGGAGTGGGCATGACTTTGGCATATGCCAGAGTGGCGCGTTCCTGCTGACAGAGCCGGGACGCGCCCACCAATCTCGTCAACAGCCGCTCCATATGGGCCCCTTGGCGGCTATCGTGGGACGCAGCCCAGCTGTCCGGAACCGTTCCACGCAGGGGGAAGCCGTGGCGCTGAAGCACGAGCCGGCCACGCCGCAGCACTCGGTGCAGAGCGCGCTGCGGGTGCTCGAGGTCGTCGCCAAGCACAACGCCGGCGTGACCGATGTCGAGCTCGCCCGGCAGACCAAGCTGCCCACCTCCCAACTCACCGCCCTGCTGCGCATGTTGCGCCGCGAGGCGTACGTCGAGCAGATCGCCGACGGTGCGTACGTCACCGGCGAATCCCTCACCCGCCTCGGCTCGGCCCAGCGCCGCGACCAGGTGCTGCGGGACAAGCTCAAGGGGACGCTCGACGGTCTTCGCGACTCGATCGGCGCGGCCGTCTACATCAGCCGGTACGAAGACGGCGAAATCAAGATCACCGACTTCGCGGACGGCCCCCGCACCCCGAAGGTCAACGAGTGGGTGGACTTCCGCTCCTCCGCGCACGCCAGCGCGGTCGGCAAGAGCCTGCTGACCCAGCTCGACCTGAACGGCCGCAGGGACCACCTCTCCCGCCACAAGATGGCCCGCCTCACCTCGCGGACGATCACGAACGAGCGGGTCCTCCTGAACCGCCTCGCGGCCCAGCCCGCCACGGTCCCGGTCCTCGACCTCCAGGAGTACGCGGTCGGCACGGTCTGCGCCGCGGTGCCCATCACCGCGGGTTCCGCGGTCGGCTGCCTGGCGCTCTCCCTGCCGGTGGAGCACGCGCACCGGCTGCGGGAAGCGGCCCAGACGCTCAATCGCGGGGCGGCGCCTGTGCTGCTCTCGCTGGCGATCTAGGGGCAGGACCGCGGGGTCCGAGAGGGATCGAGAGGGATCGAGAGGGATCGAGGGCGGTCCTGAGCACCCTTCGGGACCAGGTATTATTTTTGAGTCAGCAGGCGCCGCTAGCTCAGTTGGTTAGAGCAGCTGACTCTTAATCAGCGGGTCCGGGGTTCGAGTCCCTGGCGGCGCACTAGCGATTAGGTCGCTGACCTGGGGCTTCTCGGTTTTCCGAGAAGCCCTTTCGCGTTTGTCGGCCACCCGCCGTGATCAGGTCCCAGGCCGCGTCGTCGGCCTGGAACACCTGGTCCTTGACCTCGGGCGGGCGCATCCCCGAAGCGACGCGGCGGTGCCAGTTCGCCACGAAGGCGGACGTCGGCACGGGCAGCACACGCGCGGCGGCGAGTGCGCCGCCCTCGCGTGCCCGTCGGTAGTCGGGGTTCGCCCGGCACAGCGCGTCGTCGAGCACTCCGGCGAAGGACGCCACATCGGACGTGCCCGCGCCGTGGAACGCGACGGCCACCGTGTAGTGGTGGGATCCGACGGTGTGGTGGTGGGATCCGGCCGCGCGCTCCGGTCTGCCGGTCATGTTGATCACGTCGGTTCCGGTACGTCGTGACGCCTCGGCCACCGCACGCACCAGCTGCACCTCGCGCAGCCGCTCCCCCGCCACGTCCGACAGGCCCGCCCGCCCCGCGTACGCGACCCGGGGCAGCGTCCCGGCCCGGTCCACGACGTGGGCCACATCGCCAAGGACGTAGCGGTACAGGCCGCCGAGGTGCGAGAAGACGACGTGGTAGTCGCGGCCGGGTTCCAGCTCGTCGTACAGGAGGGTGGGGCTGTCGGCGCGCACGTCGTCGGCCGCGTCCACGAACTCGTACAGCGCGGACGAGACGGCCAGGTGACCCGCGTGCGGGTGCCGGTCGAGCGGCACCCCCACCGGGCCCTCCGAGGCCGCCGCCGGGGTGGGCAGGACGGTGACGTCGTCGCCGTACACCTCCCGCAGGCGCGGCAGATAGAGCGAGGCGACGCCGCTGGTCCAGCAGTAGAGCACGCGGACGCGGGGCCAGACGGCGGCGGGCACGGGGCCGTGCCGCTCAAGGTCGGCGGCCCGGACAGGGTCGGGGGTGCCGCCGGGGCGTCCGCCGAGGGTGCCGTCGCGCACGTCCCGCAGGATCCGCGGCCACCACTGGGTGAGCAGCTCGGGCAGCATCGCGAGCATCGTCGGGTTGTGGCCGATCACGCAGCGCACGTCGTGCTCCACGGCCATGCGCAGGCGGAGGTAGAGCTTCTCCAGGTAGTCCCGCTCGTCCACCGGCACGGGCAGCTCGGCCCACGGCGCCTCACTGCCCGGCTCCCGGAGCGTGACCCCGAAGCCGCCCCGCAGGTCGGCCTGGCTCGGGCCGAGGCTCGGCCGCCCCGACCCCGTGGTGTTCGGCCGCGCGAGCCGGTCGTGGCGGAGGTTCAGGGTGGCCGCGCCCAGCGAGAGGGAGTCGGGGAAGTACTCGGCGGGCACGCCCATCGCCGCGCGGAAGTAGGGCAGATAGACCTGCCTGAGGAACGGCTCCGTCACCGGGATCCGCTTGCGCGAACCGGTGCTGCCGCTGGTGGTGAAGAAGAGCCGGGGCTCCTCGCGGGTGAGCACACCGGGCTCGCCGTCGGCGGCGCGGGCCAGCCAGGGGTCGTACTCCTGGTAGGTGCGCAACGGCACCGCCCTGCGGTAGTCGTCGAGCGTGCGGACACCCGAAAGGCCGTGCTCCGTGGCGAACTTGGTGCCCGCGACCTGGGCGAGCAGCTCCTCGAAGACGTGGCGCTGCGCCTGGGCGGGGTCGGCCACGGAAGCGGCCAACTGGTGCTTCGCGGCCACCAGTTCCTGCCGGAAGGCGGCGTCGTCGGCGTGGTCGGGCACAGGTCGCACGGTCACTCCTTCATGGCGCGCAGGACGTGGTCGGTGGTGGCGGCGATGTCCTGGCCCGCCGAGATGTGCTCGACGCGCAGGTCCTTGACCGCGTCGATGAGCCCGGCCCGCAGGTCGCCCTGGAAGCGGGTGAAGGACTCCTTGCCGGGCGTCGGGCCGTAGTGCTCCAGCGGGTTGAGCAGGGCGCCCGCGCCACTGCGCTGCCACGCGGTGTCTGCCGCCACGTCCAGGAAGACCACGCCGGACGGTCGGGGCAGGGAGCGCCAGTACTCCTGCCAGGGCTCGTCGGGCAGGCCGAGGAGGCGGCACTTGACCAGGATCTTGTAGTAGTAGGAGTCCAGGAGCGGGGTGCGGTCCTGCGGTGCGGTGAAGACGCTGTCCCGTAAGTAGGCGACCGCGACGTTGAGCAGCGCCATGACGTAGTCCGGCGAATTCTGTCCGGCGAACGCCTTGCCGAGAGCCGCCGGCAGCTCGGCGATGGCGCGGTAGTCGCCGGTCAGCATCGTGGGGTCGTACGACGTGGGCCGTACGTGTCCGTCGCGGGCCGCGAGGTCGGCGAGGACCGAGGACTTGCCGCAGTAGTCGGTGCCGAGCAGGACCCAGAAGTCCGAGTCAGCCACGGGTGCCCTCCTCTTGCCCTTCTCCTTCCCCTTCCCTTTCCTCTTGCCCTTCCCCTTCGTCCTCCTCGACCCGCGCGAAGGCGCGCAGCAGGTGGGGTGCGGCCGGGTCCTGATGCACCCTCAAATAGGCGTGCCGCTGGGTTGGTTCGGGCAGCTCATCCGCGTGATGGACCGTCAGCAGGTCGCCGGGGAGGAGTACTCCGGTCAGCAAGGACTCGGCCAGGGTGTGGTTGACGTGCACCAGATAGCGCGGCAGGGAGAGCCCCGAGGTGGCGACCGTCATCCGCAGGCGCCGTACGCCGCCCACTCGCGGCGGCGCGGCAGGGGTGTGGGGCACGTCGAGCGTGAAGGGTCCTGGCATGACGGGCGGCAGGTCGCCCTGGAACGCCCGCAGCAGCAGGCGCAGTTCGCGGTGCGCGAGGCGGGGCCCGGCGGCGTACCACGCGACCTGGCCGTCAGACGCGACGACGGAGGGCGGCAGGCGGCCCGCCAGGTTCCGCGGGTTGCCCGCGAGGAACACGGTCCGGGTGAAGTCGGCCTGCCACCGCGCCCTGGCATCCGGGGAAAGCCAGGTGGCGAAGTCCAGGACGGAACGGGCGAATCCGCGCGGGTCGAAGCCGCGAAGGACCGCCACGGCGGACGCCTCGGAGCGCCGCGGCCCCGCGGTGCGTATGCGGGTGTCCAGGATCTCGCGGAGTTCTTCTTGCGTGAGCATTCAGACGTACACCTCTTCGAGCAGCGTCCGGCCAGCGGGCGCCCGGTCCCGCGCGAGCAGGGCGGTGGTGAGCCGGTAGGGGTCGACGTACGGATGCGGGCGGGCGTGCCGACGCAAGTGCGGCACGAGGCCGGGCTCGGGGGCGGCGGGGTCGTGGTCCCCGGGGTACCGGGCGAGCAGCCGGGCGGCCCGTGTCATGCAACGCCCCACCAGTTCGGGCCGGTAGGGCTCGCGGTCGCCGCGGCCAAGGGTCGCGATGAAGTAGAGCCGCATCCCGAGCCGGTAGGTGCGCGGGCCCACCACGTCGAGGAACCGCCCGGCCAGGGCGGCCGCGGTGCGGCCCTCCCAGCCGCCGTACCTGCTGGAGCGCGGCGGGCCCGTGAGCCTGCCGTCGGTCCGCACCCGGCCGACACCGACCAGGGCGACCCGGGCGCCGAGCCGGGACAGGACGTAACGCACGAGGACGTAGTCGGGCAGCGACCCGGTGTCGAAGGGGAGCACGAAGGCGTCGTACGCGCCGATCAGCGGGACGAGTTCGCGCAGCACTCCGGCGAGGTAGTTGGCCTGCCCGTCGGCGCCCGCGAGGCGGCGCAGCGGAAGGCCGTGCGCGGTGCCGTCCAGATAGACCGGGCCGTTCCAGGGGCGGTGGTCGACGCAGAGACCTCGCTCGGCGAGGAGGTCCACGAGGGCGTCGAGCGTGATCAACGGGGGCTTGTGCACCCGGAGTCCCGGGTCGGGGATGCCGAGCTCGCGGTACCGGTCCGCCCACAGGTCGAGGATGCGCGCGCCCGCCGGGTGCAAGGTGCCGCTGCCGCCGATGGGGCCCCGCAGCGCCGGGCCGGATTCCCGCTCGCGCTGGTAGGCGACGTACAGACCGCCGATCTTCTCCTCGTCGAACGCGGAGAAGTCCATGCCGGGGTACACGGCGTCGAGATGGGCCCAGAAGCCATGGGTCTGGGCGTTGTCGACACCGACCGTCCAGCTGTGGAGGTGGTCGGTGGAATGCAGCAGTCCGGTGGCCCGGTGCAGCACATCGCTCCAGAGCAGTCCCTTGACGTGGCTCAGGGTGAGCGGCTTGGTCGGGGCTATCGGAACGGGGGCGATGAGCACGCGCCACCGTGCGGGGTCGTCGCTCGGCATGCCGGGACTCTACGGCGGGCCGCAGGGCCCGCCGGGCTTCCCGGCCGATGACTGCAGGAACATGCCAGCCGCCGGTGCGGGCCCGTCCCAAAGGCGCGTCCCGCTTCCCCGGAACCCTGCGGAAAACCCCACCCTGCTCGACGGCAATCCGCATACCGCCGCTGTTCCAGGGTTTCTAGCGTTGCTGGTGAAACTCGGCGGCTGTGCCGCAGCCGCCGTCCCGCCAGCTTGGAGAAACCGCATGGATCTCGTGACTCTCGCCCTCCCCCAGGAACCCGCGGGCGGCATCGCGGGCTGGGCGGCCGACCTCGTGGACACGATGGGCGGTCCGGGAGCCGGTCTTGCCATCGCCCTGGAGAACCTCTTCCCGCCGCTGCCCAGCGAGGTGATCCTGCCGCTGACCGGCTTCGCCGCCGGGCAGGGCGTGATCAGCCTGGCGTCCGCGCTGTTCTGGACCACGCTCGGCTCGGTGGTCGGCGCCGCCGTCCTGTACTGGATCGGCGTGCTGTTCGGCCGTGAGCGGATGCACGCCATCTGGGCCAAGCTGCCGCTGGTCAAGGGCTCCGACCTGGAGCGCACCGAGCAGTGGTTCGCCAAGCACGGCACCAAGGCCGTCCTGCTCGGCCGCATGGTGCCGATCTTCCGCAGCCTCATCTCGGTCCCGGCCGGTGTGGAGCGCATGCCACTGCCGATCTTCCTGTCCCTGACCACCATCGGCAGCCTGGTCTGGAACTCGATCCTCGTGATGGCCGGTTACTGGCTGGGCGACCAGTGGGACGCCGTGGAGACCTACGTCGGATTCCTCTCCAAGGCCGTCCTCGTCCTGGTCCTCGTCGCCATCGCCGTCTACGTGGTCATGCGCGTCCGGTCCCGGAAGCAGCCGCAGGCTCAGCCCCAGCACCGCCGCACCTCCTGACCCGCGACGATGACCGGCGACGCGACAGACACCCGTCCCCTTCCCGTCCAAGCCGGGCGATCTTGCCCCGGCGGTGCGGCAGCACTAGTGTCGGCAGGCGTGAAGGGGGACCTGGCAGGTACGGACACCCATCGTCTTCCGTCGACGCTCGACCCGCGACCGGAGGACGGTGGCGCCCTCACACCCGCGGTGAAGCCGAAAGCCCGCCTCCTCAGGGTCGCCGGTGTCCTGCTCAGCTGCTTCACCGCCCTGCTCGGCCTGCTGTACTTCATCGTGGCCGGCGCCCTGCTCGGTGCCTTCCTGCTGTGGCCGCGCACCCGCGGCAGGGCCCACGCCCTGCTCGCCGCGGGGGCCCGCAGGCTCACCGCCCTGGAGCGCGCCAGGCGCTCGGTCTTCTTCCACGACAGGTTTCCCGAGCACCACGCCTCCGACCAGCAGGTGCTGCGCTACCTCGCGGCCCGTACGTACACCGGGCTGCTGTGCAGCATCGTGGTCGGACTGCTCGTCTTCGGCGTCATCCTGGCCGGGCTGCTCGCCGCGGGCATCGCCCGGTCCACGCTGACCTGGCAGGAGCTGCTCACCCAGGTGCTGCTCGGCAGCGTCCTGCTCTTCCTCGACGTACAGGGCCTCTACTCACTGGCCGCCCTGGACACACGTCTGGCGCGCGAGTGCTTCGGGCCCTCCGAGCGCGAGCTTCTCGAGCGGCGCATCAACGAACTGGCCGCCAGCCGCGCCGCGGTGGTGCGGGCGGTGGACACCGAGCGGCGGCGCGTCGAGCGCGATCTGCACGACGGAGTCCAGCAGCGCCTCGTGGCCCTGGCCATGCTGCTCGGCCGGGCCCGCCGCAGCAAGACGCCGGAACAGTCGGACGCCCTCCTGGAGCAGGCGCACAAGGAGTCCCAGGAGGTCCTCACCGAACTGCGCGAAGTGGCCTGGCGGGTCTATCCGTCGGCTCTCGACAGCCTCGGTCTGCAGGAGGCACTCGGCGGGGTCTCCGAGCGGTGCAGCATCCCGATAAGGATCGAGTACGACGTCCCCGAGCCGCTGCCGCCCGCCATCGAGACGGCCGCCTACTTCGTCGTGTCCGAGGCCGTGACCAACGCGGCCAAGCATTCGTCCGCCGAGGACATCTTCGTCAGCGTCAAGGGATACGACACCTTCCTCGCCATCCTGGTCCGCGACAGCGGTGTCGGCGGCGCCGACCCGGCGGGCAGCGGTCTGACCGGACTGCACAGCCGGGTGGCCGCGCTCGACGGCAGCCTGAACGTCCACAGCCCCTCCGGGGGCCCCACCACCATCACCGCGGAGCTGCCGTGCGCGTAATTCTCGCCGAGGACTCGACCCTGCTGCGAGAAGGGCTGATCCGACTGCTCACCGAGGAGGGCCACGAGGTCCTCGCCGGGGTGGGAGACGCCGTCTCGCTGCTGCGTGAGGTGGAGGCGCAGACGCCGGACATCGTGGTCACCGACATCCGGATGCCGCCGACCCACACCGACGAGGGGCTGCGCGCCGCCGTGGAGATCCGCAAGCGCTGGCCCGGGGTCGGCGTGCTCGTGCTCTCCCAGCACGTGGAGCGCAACTACGCCGCGCAGCTGCTCACCTCGAACGCCGAGCGGGTCGGCTATCTCCTCAAGGACCGCGTCGCACAGGTCGACGAGTTCCTCGACTCGCTGGAGCGGATCCACGCAGGCGGCGCCGCCATCGACCCCGAGGTCGTACGGCAGTTGGTCATCCGCACCACGCACACCGATCCCCTCTCCCGCCTCACCCCCCGCGAGCGCAGCGTCATCGAGGCGCTGGCGCAGGGCCACACGAACGCGGCCATCGCGCAGAAGCTGCACATCTCACTGAGCTCGGTCGAGAAGAACCTCAACATGATCTTCGACAGGCTCGAGCTCTCGCACACCACCGGCTACAGCCGCCGGGTGCTCGCGGTGCTGCGGTACCTGGAGTCCTGACGGAGTACTGACCCCCCACAGGCGACTGGCCCCGGATCCGCACTGCGGGTTCCGGGGCCAGTCGCCTGTGGGGGGTTCTTTGGTCATTCGCTCCTACTCGAAGGAGTAGGGGTTGAGCGCGTCCTCCGGCAGGTGCTCGAGCTCGACGCGGTCTCCGATGCCCGCCTCCTCGGCGAGTTCGAGGAACACGTCGAAGGCCACGTGGTCCTCGAGCGCGAACCCGGTCGAGTCGAAGACGGTCGTACGCTCCCGCAGCGGCTCGGCCAGCTCCGGATTGGCGCACAGCGCGAGCAGGTCGGGGCCGAGGTCGCTCTCCTCCAGCTGCTGGCACTCTCCCTCGCGCAGCGCCTGGCCCATGTGGTCGGCCGTGACGAAGGACGAGGTGAGAACCGCCTTCGGCACCTCGAACTTGCCGATGAGGTCGGCGCCGATGGCGTTGATGTGGACGTGCGGGCGCAGGTTCTCGCCCGGCAGGACCGGGCCCTCGCCGACGCCGACGGAGGTGACCGTGCAGATGATGTCCGACTGGGCCTCGATCTCGGCGAGCGTGGCGACGCGGACCTCGATGTCCAGGAAGTCCACGCGGCTCGCGTACGAAGCGGCGTGCGCGGCATCGATGTCGTACACGAGGATCTGCTCGATCGGGAAGACCCGGCTGAGGGCGTGTGCCTGCGTCACGGCCTGCGCGCCGGCGCCGACGAGGCCGAGGACCTTGCTGTCCGGGCGCGCGAGCAGCTTGCTGGCTATGGCGGCGGCCGCACCCGTGCGGATCGCGGTGGGCAGAATGCCGTCGCCGACGGCGAGCAGACGACCCGTCACGTCGTCGTAGCGGGTGAGGGATCCGATGATGGTCGGGAGCTGGAACTTCTCGGGGTTCGTCGGTGTGTAGCCCACCGTCTTGATCGTTATGGAACTGCCCGGCTGATGATGCGGCATCCACTCGAGGATCGCCGTGTCGTCCGGGCCGCGGAGGAATCCTTCACGCGCGGGCGTGATGCCCTCGCGCCCCGGGGTCGTGAACGCCTCTTCCAGGCGGGCGATCATCCGGTCCATGAAATGGTCGCGGCCATTCTCCTGGACGAGCTTGGCAACATGCTGCCGGGTAAGGATCAGGGTTTCCACTTTTCTCCCTCGAATAGCGTCGCACGATGGCACTTAACTGCCATTGAATTCAATCCGGCTCGGTTTGAGCCCAGACTGTGTCCGATCCGCGCCGGATCGAGCCATTTCGCAAGAAGCTGTATTACTCGGATCCGCCTTTAGAAAGTAACGGCCGGATTTTGTGTGGGTCAAGATTCTCAGGACCCCTTACGGTTTCCCGCAGGGTCGACCCTGCGGGAAACCGCAGGGTCGGATCTGCGGAAACCTCTGGATACTGCGGTGGTTTACCTCGTATCCACGTCCGACCCGCAGAACTAGCGTTGCTCTCGTCGTCAGCGGACAGCCGCTCCCAGCGGACCGTGCAGCAATGGAAGGAACAACGGTGCGAAAGAAACCGGCAACGGTACGGATCGCGCGATGGAGCGCTACCCATTCGTGGACGGCCATCGGACTCTGGATCGCCTTCGTCGTCCTGTGCCTGTTCCTGGGCGGGGCAGCCGGCACCAACAAGATCAGCGACGACGAGTCGGGGGTCCGGGAGTCCGGTCGCGCGGGCAAGATCGTCGCCTCCGGGGACTTCACCGAGAAGGCCGAGGAGAACGTCCTGATCACCGCCGAGTCCGGCGGCGCCCTGGACAAGCAGACCGCGCAGAAGGCCGCCGCCGACGTGCAGCGCCGGATGAAGGCGCTCGACGGGGTGGAGAGCGTCGGGGATCCGGTGCCCGCGCCCAACGGCAAGGCGCTCCTGGTGCCGGTGGTCATGAAGGGCGACACCGAGAACGCGGACACCCGTGTGCAGCCGCTGCTCGACGCCAGCGCGGCCGCGGAGAAGGACAGCGCGGGCCTGCGGATCGAGCAGGTGGGCACGGGGTCGACGGCCAAGGGGCTCTCGGAGACCCTCGGTGAGGACTTCAAGAAGGCCGAGCTGATCAGCCTTCCGCTGACGCTGCTGATCCTGCTCGTCGTGTTCGGCGCGATCATCGCCGCCGGTGTGCCCGTGCTGCTCGCGATGTCCTGTGTGGGCGCGGCCATCGGCCTGTCCACGCTCGCCTCGCACGTCCTTCCCGAGACCAGCGCGGTCACCAACGTCATCCTGCTGATGGGCATGGCGGTGGGCGTGGACTACTCGCTCTTCTATCTCAAGCGGGAACGCGAGGAGCGCAAGAAGGGCAAGTCCCACATCGACGCGATCGAGATCGCGGCGGAGACCTCCGGCCACACGGTCGTGGTGTCCGGCACCACCGTGATCGTCGCCATGGCCGGCCTCTACCTGGCCAACGAGCCCACGTTCGCCTCGCTCGCCACCGGTTCGATCATCGTGGTCGCGGTCGCCGTGCTCGCCTCGCTGACCGTCCTGCCCGCGCTGCTCGGCAAGCTCGGCAACTGGGTCGACCGTCCGAAGGTGCCCTTCCTGTGGCGCCTCACCATGCGCTCCGGTGACTCCCGGGTGTGGCCGGTGCTCCTGAAGCCCGCGCTGTCCAAGCCGTGGCTCACGCTCATCGTCTCCGTGGGCGCCATGGTGCTGCTCGCCCTGCCCGCCCTCGACATGAAGCTCAAGCAGCCGGGGTCGGACGACCTGTCCAGGGACATCGCCGTCGTACGGGCCATGGACCGGCTGACGGACGCCTTCCCGAGCGAGGGAACCGTGCACCAGGTCGCGGTGCGCGTCCCGGCCGGCGAGGCCGCCCAGGCCAAGACCGCCCTGAACAAGCTGCTCGACCGGGCCGACAAGGACGAGCGCTTCGCGCACGACCAGAAGCCGACGATCAAGGAGTCCGAGAACCACCGGGTGTTCACCGTCAACGTGGGCACGCCGTACCAGCCCAAGAGCGACGAGGCCAAGGAGTCCCTCGACGTCCTGCGGGCCTGGCTGCCGCAGGCGATGGCGGACGTCCCCGAAGCCGAGCACGGTGTCGGCGGCAAGGTGGCCCAGGGCGTGGACTTCACGGACCACCTCCAGGAGCGCATGCCGTGGGTGGTGGGCTTCGTCCTGCTCCTCACCTTCTTCACCATGATGCTGATCTTTCGCTCTCTGGCCGTGGCGGTCTCGGCGATCCTCCTGAACCTGCTCTCCGCGGCGGCCTCCTTCGGTGTCCTCGCGGCGGTCTTCCAGCACACCTGGGCCGAG
Organism: Streptomyces rectiviolaceus; assembly: GCF_039533825.1. Lineage (NCBI taxonomy): Bacteria > Bacillati > Actinomycetota > Actinomycetes > Kitasatosporales > Streptomycetaceae > Streptomyces > Streptomyces rectiviolaceus. Next base: position 73,590 of record NZ_BAAAUG010000031.1, on the reverse strand, counting down.
TCGCTCCTGGACTTCCACAGCACCGGGGCGGTCGTGTCCTGGCTGCCGCTGTTCCTGTTCGTGGTGCTCTTCGGACTCTCGATGGACTACCACGTCTTCGTCGTCAGCCGGATCCGCGAGGCGGCCCTGCAGGGCACGTCGATCAAGGAAGCGGTCCGCGAAGGCATCACGAAGTCCGCGGGTGTGGTGACCAGCGCGGCGATCGTCATGGTCGGCGTCTTCGCGATCTTCGGAACGCTGAGCATGGTCGAGTTCAAGCAGCTCGGCGTGGGTCTGGCCGCGGCGATCCTGCTCGACGCCGTGGTGATCCGCATCTTCGTCCTGCCCGCGCTGATGACAGTGATCGGCAAGTGGAACTGGTGGCCGGGCCGCGTCTCCTCCGCCGGCCGTCACGGGCCGACCTCGACGGGCTCCGGCGACGACCTGCCGGGACAGCCGCAGGCGCAGCAGCAGCCGCAGTACGCACAGTTCGCGGCGCAGCAGCAGGGCTACCAGCAGCGGCCGGCGCAGCAGCAGGGATACCCGCAGCAGCAGCCTTCGCACCAGCAGGGTTACCAGCAGCAGGGCTACCAGCAGCAGCCGGAGCACTACCAGCAGCCGTACCAGCAACAGCCTCCGCTGCCGCAGCGTGATTCCTCGCGGCCCGACTACTACCAGTAGGTAGAGCGGGTCCCTCCGACGGAGGGAGGACGTCCTGGCACCCCCGGCCGGACGTCCTCCCTCCTTTCCCGTTCCTGCCCCACAACCGCCTCCCGCGCCCGGCTTCCCGTGGCAACTTCCTGTCTGCAGCTTCCTGCCAGCGGTGTCCCGCCGGGCAGGTCCGCGCTGCCAGGGTGACCGGCATGGCTACAGCAACCGGCAGAGCCGGATTACGCGCCCTGATACCGAAGTTGAGGCTCCTGTTCCTGACGATGGCCATCGGTCTGATCGCCACCGGGACCATGACGGCACAGGCGGCGGCCGCGCCCGCCGCCTCCGCATGGCAGCCCGCGACCGCCCCGGACGCCCGGGGCTTCAGCAAGTTCGTACCGTTCGGCGGCGGCTCCGCGATCGGCCGCAGCAGTGTGCAGACGAGCAGCACCTGCCTGCCCTGCGAGTACGACCACACGCTGTGGACCAGGCAGGGCGGCGGCGCCGACTGGCGCAAGGTCCCGCTGCCGGCCGGCGGCTCGACGGACGTCCTGGCCGGCACCGCGCCCGACGACGCGTGGGGCTTCGGCCGCAACGACCGCGGGTACTTCGGCGCGCACCACTGGAACGGCTCGGCCTGGACCGACCGGACGTTGCCGGACGTGGAGATCCTCGCCGCCCGTGCGACGTCCCGCGGCACCGTGTGGGCCGTCGGCAACTACCGCGGCGCGGGCGACGCGACGATCCCCGGGGCCGTCGCCCGCTGGGACGGTGCCAAGTGGTCCCTGACGCAGCTGCCCGTCCAGAACCACTGGACCAGCCTCAAGGCGCTGCACGTGGTGTCGGAGAAGGACATCTGGGCCGTCGGCTCGACCAGCGAGCGGACCCTGAACGGCCAGTCACGGCCGTACGCGGTGCACTGGGACGGCTCGTCCTGGACCGAGGTCACGCTGCCCACCGTCTCGGCCCTGTCGGGCAGCGCCAACGCGGTCACCACCGGCGCCGACGGCGAGGTGTGGATCGGCGGCATCGACCGCAATCCGTGGGCGGACAACGGCTCGGGTCCCCCCAAGGCCTTCGCGCTGCGCCGTATCGGCACCGAGTGGAAGCTGACGTTCGTCCCCGCCGCCCAGGCGACCGGTGACGAGAGCAAGGACAGCCTCGCCGTGAACGCCCTCGCCTTCCACGACGGCCAGTTGCTGGCCGGGCTCACCGCCCACGAGAGCAAGAAACAGGCCCTCGCCCGCTGGACCGGCACCGTCTGGGAGCCGGTGTCCGGACCGGGGGCAGGGAGCTTCGCCGACGTGTCCGCGCTGACCAGCACGGCGGACGGCACGCTGTGGGCCACTGGCCTGCACGCCCCGCGCTACCAGTACAAGGGGTACGCCGCCTCGCTGGCGCCGGGGGCGGGCGTCGGCTGACGTACGGCTGGTACGGCCGCAGAACGGCGAGAGGGGAGGCGCCCACCGGCACCTCCCCTCTCGCCGTGCCCGGGTCAGCTCGCGAAGAAGTCCACGATCTCCTTGTTCACGGCGGCCGGGTCCTCCAGGTAGCCGTAGTGGCCGCAGTCGGGGACCAGGGTGAACTCGGCGCCCGGGATGGCGTCGGCGACCTCGCGGCCCAAGTGCGGCGGGGTGATCAGGTCGTCGGCGAATGACATGACCAGGGTGGGGACGCGGATGCCGCGGTAGGCGGCGAGCCGGTCGTCCAGGTTGCTGACCTCCATCTGGGCGCGCTGCCCGGGTCCTGCCGGCTGCGAGAGCTCGAACAGGTCGAGCCAGTCGGCCATTTCCCTGTCGTCGTTCAGCGTCCGCGGGGACAGGGACTTCAGGGCGCGCAGCACGGCGGCGTACGGGGTGGGCAGCCGCACTCCGGAGTCGTGCAGTTCGATCTCGGCGCGGGTGAGCCGGGCGCGCATCGCGTCGGTGCGGCCGCGGGTGGCCATGAGGACGGCCTGGCGGACCAGTTCCGGGCGGGCCAGGGCGAGTTCCTGGGCGATGAACGCGCCCATCGAGGTGCCCACTACCCGGCACGGACCGATACCGAGGCGCTCGATGAGCCCGGCCACGTCGCCCACCATGTCCTGGAGGGTGAAGCCCTCCGGGCACTCGGAGGTCGGCGGGATGCCGCGGTTGTCGAAGGTGATCACGCGGTGTCCGGCGGCGGTGAGCGCGGGCACCTGGTGCAGCTGCCAGACGGTACGGCCGCCGCCGGTGCCCTGGATCAGCACCACCGGCTCGCCCTGCCCGGTGTCCTCGTAGTTGAGTCGGATTCCGTTCACCGGGATGACCGGCATGTCTCGTGTCCCCCTCGTCGTGCGAGCGGCCCGCCTGCCGGACGTACCGGCAGGCGGGCCGAGTGGCTGCGTTACGGCGGCGTCAGGCGCGTCAGGCGCGTCAGACGGCAGCGCCCGAGCCCTCCATGGACGCGATCAGGCTCTTGGGGCGCAGGTCGGTCCAGTTGGTGTTGATGTACTCGAGGGCCGCGTCGCGGGTGCTCTCCCCCAGGGCGGTCTCCCAGCCGGACGGGATCTCGACGAAGGCAGGCCACAGCGAGTGCTGCCCCTCGTCGTTGACGAGAACGAGGTAGGTGCCCTCGGGGTCCTCGAAGGGATTGCTGCTCATTCGATTGCTCCTTCTAGAGAAATATCCGATTCCGCGGGTTGCGCTCGGTGAATTACAGGTGAGCCGCGAGGAGATTGCCGATGCGGGCCACATGCCGCGCATCCGTCATCAGATTTCCGTGCGTCGAGTCTATAGCTCGGACATCGACAGTTCCGCCGACAAAGGATTGCCACAAGTTGACATCCAGGCGGTCGGACCTGTCGGCGTCCGACTTCCGGTCGGCGGAGATGAAGAGGACGTCACCGTCGAAGAAATCCGGCTCGAATTTGCGCATGATCCGGACATTGTTCACGTATACATCCTTGAGGGCCAGCATGTCCTGCGCCTCCAGGTGTGCAAGGGCCTGATTTCCACCTTGCAGGAACTCCCTGAAACGCAGCAGAACCCCTTCCTGGTCTGCTATGAGATCGGCCATCTCGAACTCGAACCCCATGGCCTGCATATTGTGCGCGACGACCTCGTGCTCCACGGGGTCCGAGGTGTCCGCGCCGGCGCCCGCCGGATAGGCGTCGAGCACGGCGAGCAGGCCCACCTCCTCGCCGTCGGCGCGCAGCCGGGTGGCCAGGGCGTGCGCGGAGAGGCCGCCGAAGGACCAGCCCGCGAGCCGGTAGGGGCCGTGCGGCTGTACCGCTCGGATCTGGGCGGCGTAGTCGTCGACCATCTCGTCCATGGTGGCGGGCAGTTGACCCTTGCCGTCCAGGCCGCGCGCCTGGACGCCGTAGACCGGCACGTCCGGGCCGATGTGCCGGACCAGGCCCGAGTAGCACCAGCTGAAGCCGCCGCCGGGGTGCAGGCAGAACAGCGGGGCGGCCGAGCCGCGCGCCCGCAGGGGCAGCAGCACGCCGGTCGAATCGCGGCCGTCGGTGACCGTGTCCCCGGCGATGACGGCGGCGATGGCGGCCGGGGTGGGCGCCTCGAAGACGGTGCGCACGGGCAGTTCGACGCCCAGGTCCTCGCGGATGCGCCCGACGAGGCGCGCGGCGAGGAAGGAGTGCCCGCCGAGCTCGAAGAAGTCGTCCTCGGCCCTGGCCCGGTCCACGCCGAGCACCTCGGCGAACAGGGCGCACAGCGCGTGCTCTTCGGGGGTCACGGGCTCCCTGCCGCCGCCCGCCGCGTACGCGGGCGCCGGGAGCGCGGCACGGTCCAGCTTGCCGTTGGGTGTCAGGGGCAGCGCGTCGAGGGTGACGAACGCGGCGGGCACCATGTGGTCGGGCAGCCGCAGCGCCACGCGGGTGCGCAGCTCGCCGTCGGCGGGCTGTCCCGCGGGCACCACATAGCCGACGAGCCGCCGGTCGCCCGGCCGGTCCTCGCGTACGACCACGGCGGCCTGCGCCACGTCCGGCTCGGCGGTGAGCGCGGCCTCGATCTCGCCCGGCTCGATGCGGAACCCGCGGATCTTCACCTGGGTGTCGGCCCGGCCGAGGTAGACCAGGCGCCCTTCGCCGGTGAAGCGGGCCAGGTCGCCGGTGCGGTACATGCGGGTGCCCGCCGGGCCGTACGGGTCGGCGACGAACCGTTCCGCGGTGAGCCCCGTACGGCCGTGGTAGCCGCGGGCCAGTGCGGCGCCCGCGATGTACAGCTCTCCCGCGACGCCGGGCGGCACCGGGGCGAGCCAGGGGTCCAGGACGCGGACGGCGGTGTTGGCGACGGGGCGGCCGATGGGCGGCGCCCCCTCGTCCCACTCCTCGGTCAGGACCGGCAGCTGATGGGCCGTCACCACGTGGGTCTCGGCGGGCCCGTAGTGGTTGTGCAGCCGTCGCCCGTCCCCCGCGGCGCAGAACGCGCGGATGGCTCCGTGCGGGGTGAGCGCCTCGCCGGCCTGCACCAGGTCGGTGAGGTCGGGCAGGGCGAGGCCCTGGGCGGTCGCGGCCTCGCAGACGGCGTCGACGACGAGGTTGGGCGCATACAGCTCCTGGACGCGGGCGTCCTGGAGCCAGCGGGCGAGCCTGGCCGGGTCACGCCGCACGTCCTCGGAGCAGACCACGAGGGTCTTGCCGGAGAGCAGCGCGGAGAGGATCTCCTGGACGGAGACGTCGAAGCTCACCGCGGTGAACTGCGCGACGCGGGTGCCCGCGCCGCCGGGGAGTACCTCGTCGTGCCAGTCGAGCAGATTGCCGAGGGCGCCCGCGGGCATCGCGACACCCTTGGGACGCCCGGTCGATCCCGAGGTGTAGATGACGTACGCCTGGTGGGCGGGGTCGTACGGAACGCTCGGGCGCCCCGCGCCGGACTCGGACAACTCCCTTACCGCGGACGGCTCGTCCACCACGAACGTCTGCTCGTCCTGCCCTGCGGGCAGCACATCACGCACGGCCCGCGTGGTGAGGATGACGGACGGGCGGGCGTCCTGAAGCATGTAGGCGATGCGGTCGGCCGGGTACTCCGGGTCGAGGGGGAGGTAGCCCGCCCCCGCCTTGCAGATCGCGATCAGGGCGGTGACCAGGTCGGCGGAGCGGGGCATGGCGACCGCGACCAGGCTCTCGGGGCCCGCACCCCGGTCGGCGAGCAGCCGCGCCAGGCGTTCGGCGCGCGCGTCGAGTTCGGCGTACGTGAGGGAGCCGTCCGGGGTCTCGACCGCCACCGCGTCCGGGGTGCTCGCGGCGGCCGCCTCGAAGCGTCCCGCCAACGAGCGCTGAGGGAAGACGCGTTCGGTGGCGTTCCACTCGGTGAGCACCGACCGCCGTTCCGCGTCGGTGAGTACGGACACCTCACCGATCCGGCGCTTGGGGTCGCCGGTCGCCTCCTCCAGGAACCGCAGCAGCCGCGCGACGAGCGCCTCGACGGTGGACCGGTCGAACAGGTCGGTGCTGAACTCCAGGCCCGCGCCGAGACCGGCGGGGGCGCCGTCGGCCGCGCGGCGCTCCGCGAAGGAGAACAGCAGGTCGAACTTGGCGGACGCGGTGTCCGACTCCACCGGGGCGACGCCAAGGCCGGGCAGCTCGGGCCCCGACTGCGCGCTCCGGTCGGTGTTGTTGAAGGTCAGCATGGTCTGGAAGAGCGGGTGGCGCACCAGCGAGCGGGCCGGGTTGATCTCCTCCACCAGCCGCTCGAACGGCAGGTCCTGGTGGGCGTAGGCGGCCAGGTCCGACTCCCGTACGCGGGCGACCAGTTCACGGAAGGTGGGGTTGCCCGATGTGTCGGTGCGCAGCACGAGCGTGTTGACGAAGAAGCCGACGAGGTCGTCCAGGGCGTCGTCGGTGCGGCCCGCGACGGGCGTGCCGAGCGGGATGTCACTGCCCGCGCCGAGCCTGCTCAGGAGCGCCGCGACCGCCGCCTGAAGCACCATGAAGGGGCTGGCCTGGGTGGCGCGGGACAGGTCGGTGATCTTCTGGTGCAGCGGCCCTGGGACCTCGTACAGAATGCGGCCCCCGCGGTTCTCCGTGACGGCGGGCCTCGGCCGGTCGGCGGGCAGCGCCAGCTCGTCCGGCAGTCCGGCCAACGCCTCCTTCCAGTAGCCGAGTTGGCGGGAGATGGGGCTGGTCTCGTCGTCCTCGGAGCCGAGGACCTGACGCTGCCAGAGGCTGTAGTCGGCGTACTGCACGGGCAGCGGGGCCCAGGCGGGCGCCGCGCCCTCGCGGCGGGCCGCGTAGGCGCCGGTGAGGTCGCGTGCCAGGAGGGGCACCGACCAGCCGTCGCCGGCGATGTGGTGGATCACGAGCAGCAGCACGTGCTCCCGCTCCCCCGTGCCGAACAGCCAGGCACGCAGGGGCACTTCGGCGGTGAGGTCGAAGGCGTGGCGCACGGCTGACGCGAGGTGTCCGGGCAGCGCGTCGGGGCTCACATCGGGCACGGAGGTCAGTTCGGGCCTGGCCCGGTCGCCGTCGAGAACGATCTAGTACGGGCCATCGGCGTCCTCGGCGAACACGGTGCGCAGGGCCTCGTGCCGCCGTGCCACGTCCGCGAGGGCGGCGCGCAGGGCCTCCTCGTCCAGATCGCCGGTGAGGCGCAGCGCGAAGGGGATGTTGTACGTCGCGCTGGGGCCCTCGAAGCGGTGCAGGAACCAGAGCCTGCGCTGGGCGAAGGAGGCGGGCACCCGCTCGGGGCGCGGCTCTGCGGGCTCCAGGGCCACGCGGGCGCCGCCCGCCTCCGCGAGCCTGCGGCCGAGCGCGGCGACCGTGGGCGCCTCGAACAGCTCACGGATGGCCAGTTCGGCGCCGAGGACCGAGCGGATGCGGCTGACCAGGCGGGTGGCGAGCAGCGAGTGGCCGCCGAGTTCGAAGAAGTCGTCGTCGATGCCGACGGACGGCACGCCGAGAAGCTCCGCGAACAGGCCGCACAGGATCTCCTCCTGCGGGGTGCGCGGGGCCCGCCCGGAGGTGGCGGCGCCGAAGTCGGGGTCGGGCAGCGCCGCCCGGTCGACCTTGCCGTTGCCCGTGAGCGGCAGCGCGTCCAGGACGACGTACGCCGACGGGACCATGTAGTCGGGCAGTTCGGCGGCGGCGTGGGCGCGCAGCTGCGCCGGGGCCGGGGCCGCGCCCTGTGCCGCGACCACGTACGCGACGACGCGCTTGTCGCCGGGCCTGGCCTCGCGGACGGTGACGACGGTCTGCACCACGGCCGGGTGGGCGCCGAGCACGGACTCGATCTCGCCGAGTTCGATGCGGAAGCCGCGGATCTTCACCTGCGCGTCGGCACGCCCGATGTAGTCCAGGGTGCCCTCGGTGTTCCACCGCACCACGTCACCGGTGCGGTACATGCGGGTGCCCGCGGGGCCGTGCGGGTCGGCCACGAAGCGCTCGGCGGTCAGACCCGCGCGCTGCCAGTAGCCACGGGCGAGTCCGGCGCCCGCGACGTACAGCTCACCGGTCGTCCCGGCGGGCACCGGGCGCAGCGAGCCGTCGAGGACGCGCAGCGCGGTGTTGTCCAGGGCGGTGCCGATGGGCATGGCGGCCGGTATCTCGGAGCCCGCGGGCAGCGCGTGCCGCACGGCGAACGTCGTCGTCTCGGTGGGGCCGTAGCCGTCGACGACCACGAGGTCGGGGCAGGCGGCCATGACGCGGCGCACGGAGGCGGCGGGGACGACGTCGCCGCCGGTCCACACCTCCCGTACGCCGCCGAGGTGTTCGGGCGCCTCGTCGGCGATGAGCTGGAAGAGTCCCGACGTGAGCCAGAGGGCGCTCACGCCGTGCTCGACGATGAGCTTGCCGAGGGTGTCGGCGTCCAGGTCACCGGCCGGTGCGACGACGGCGGTGCCGCCGGACAGGAGCGGCACCCACATCTCGTAGGTGGAGGCGTCGAACGCGTGCGGCGAGTGGACGAGGACCCGGGTGTGCGCACCGCCGGCGAACGAGCGGTCGTGGGCGAGCTCGACGACGTCCCGGTGGGTGACGGCGACGCCCTTGGGGGTGCCGGTGGAGCCGGAGGTGTGCATGACGTAGGCGAGCTGGTCAGCGGCGAAGGACACGTCGGGGGCGCCCGTTCGCGGCTCGTGGTGGTCGTCGCCGGACAGCAGTACGGCGACGGCGCCCGTCCCCGCGGCGCGTCCGTGGTTCGCCTCGTCGGTGACGACGAGGGTCACGCCCGCCCGGGTGAGGGTCTGCCGCAGCCGCTCGTCGGGGTCGGTGTTGCGCATCGGGACATAGGCGCCGCCCGCCTTGAGGATGCCGAGGACGGCGACGACCAGCTCCGCCGAGCGCTCCATGAGCAGGGCGACCGGCGTCTCGGTTCGCACCCCGGCCTCGATGAGGCGGTGGGCCAACTGATCGGATCGCTCGTCGAGTTCGGCGTAGTCGAGGGACGTCTCGCCGCAGCGGACGGCCTCGGCGTGCGGGGCGCGGGCAGCCTGGGCGCGGAACGCCTCGGGCAGGCCGGTCACCGGCACGTCCGTGGTGGCGCCGCGGCCCAGGGCGAGCGCGGCCCGCCGCTCCGGTGCGGAGAGCGGGTCGAGCCGCCCCAGGGGCAGTTCGGGTGCCTGCGCCACGGACTCCAGGACCCGGACGATGCGGTCCATGACGGCTTGGGCCAGCTCGGGCGCGATCAGGTCGGGCTGGTGGTCGATGCGCAGGCGCAGACCGCCGCGTCCGACGGCGACGAACGCCAGGGGGTAGTGGGTGGCGTCGCGGTTGCGGGCTGCGGTGACGGTCAGCCCGCGGAACCCGCCCGGCTCGTCGTCCTCGGCGCCGATGTCGGTCGGGTAGTTCTCGAACACCATGGTGGTGTCGAAGAGTTCGCCGGATCCGGCCAGGCGCTGCACTTCCGCGAGGCCGAGCTGCTGGTGTGGCTGCAGCCGGGTCTGCTCGTCCTGCACCCGGCGCACCGTGTCGAGGAGCGGCTCGTCGGGGCGCAGCCGCACCCGTACGGGCAGCGTGTTGATGAACAGGCCCACCATGGTCTCGATCCCGGCGATCTCCGGGGGACGCCCGGAGACGGTCGTGCCGAACACCACGTCGTCACGTCCGGTGAGCCCGCCGAGCACGACCGCCCAGGCGCCCTGCACCAGGGAGTTGAGGGTCAGCGCCCGGTCCCGGGCGAGCGCCGAGAGCTTCTCGTACGTCGCCCGGTCCACCTCGGCCTCCAGGCGCCCGGGGACCTGCGGGGTGCGCTCACCGGGCTGCGGCGCGACGAGCGTGGGTCCGTCGAGTCCTGCCAGGGTCTCGCGCCAGGCCGTCAGGGCGGTCTCCCGGTCCTGCTTGGCCAGCCACTGCAGGTAGTCGCGGAAGGGCCGGACCTTCGGCAGTCCGCTGTCGTCGCCCTTGGTGGCGTACAGCTTGAGCAGTTCGCGCACCAGCATCGGCTTGGACCAGCCGTCGAGCAGGATGTGGTGGTTGGTCAGGACGAACCGGAAGCGGTGGGTGCCGAGCCGCATCAGGGTGAACCGCATCAGCGGCGGCTTGGCCAGGTCGAACCTGCGCAGCCGGTCCTCTTCGAGGGCCCGGTCGGCGGCGGCAGCGCGCTCCTCCTCGGGGTGTCCGGTGAGGTCGAACTCCTCCCAGGGAAGGGCCACTTGGTGCGGGATCATCTGCACGGGCCGCTTGAGGCCCGCGTAGCGGAAGGCCGCGCGCAGGTTGGCGTGCCGGGCCAGCAGCGTGCGGCACGCGGCGCGCAGGGCTGCCGTGTCGAGGTCTCCTTCCAGGTCGATGGCCTGCTGCACCAGGTAGACATCCGTGGCCTTCTCGTCGTACACGCTGTGGAAGAGCAAGCCCTCCTGCAGCGGTGCCAGCGGCAGAATGTCCTGCAGTCCGGACTGGGTCGCCATTACGACGTCCTCCACTCGTCTTCGAGCAATTCGATTTCGTTCTGGTCAAGGAGACTCAGCGACACGTCGGAGACGGTCAGTCCGCCGGCGTCGGGACGCTCGGCGTGTTCGGCGAGCGCCTCCAGGGCCTGGAACCACAGGTCGGCGAGTTCGCGCACGCCGCCCTCGTCGAGGATTCCCTCGGCCCAGGTCCAGGTGGCGGTCAGTTCGGGGCCGTTCGGCCCGTCGTTGGTACGGGCGTTGAGCTCAAGGGCGTGGGCGAGCGGGACCCGCGGGTCCGTGCCGCCGAGCCCGGCCGCGGTGGCGAGCACCGTCCAGTCGGGGATGTCGGCGCTGCCCGCGTCCTCGGTGCCCGCGGTGGCGAACCGGCCGAGGTAGTTGAACGCGACCTGGGGCGCCGGGAGTCCGGCGAATCCGGCCGCGGTGGCGGGGTTGAGGTAGCGGGCGAGGCCGTAGCCCATGCCCTTGTCGGGCACCGACCGCAGCTGTTCCTTGACCTCCTTGACCGCTTCACCGGCCGCGGGACCGCCCGCGAAGGCGTCGGCGAGATCGCTGACTCCCGCGTCGAGGCGTACGGGGTAGAGGTTGGTGAACCAGCCAACCGTCCTCGAAAGGTCCGCGCCCTCCACGACCTGCTCCTCACGGCCATGCCCCTCCAGGTCGAGCAGCAGACCGCTGCCGCTCCCGGCCCGCCAGCGCGTCCAGGCCAGCGTGAACGCGGCGAGCAGCACGTCGTTCACCTCCGCGTTGAACGCCGATGGCACCCGGGTCAGGACGGCCTCCGTCACCGACACCGGCAGCGCCATGGCGACGTGCGCGGCGGTGGCGTACGTGTCCTCGTCGGGGTTCAGCGGGCGCTTGCCCAGGGTGGGTTCGGCGCCCCGCAGGACCCCCTGCCACCAGGAGGCCTCCGTCGACCGGGCGGGCCTGGCGGCCTCCTCGGTCAGGCGCTGGGACCAGCGGCGCAGCGAGGTGCCCACCGGCTGCAGCTCGGGCGTACGGCCCGCGGCGAGCGCCTCGTAGGCCTCCGCGAGGTCGGGCACCAGGATCCGCCAGGACACCCCGTCGACCACCAAGTGGTGGACGATGACGAGCAGGACACCCGGCACATCGGCACCCCGGTCGAACCACACGACCTGCGCCAGGCTTCCCGTGGCCAGGTCGAGCCGCTCACGGGCGGCCTCGGTCTCCGCTCGCACCAGCTCCTGGCGCGCGGCCTCGTCGAGACCGGCGGCGGACACCCGGCGCACGCAGGACGCGGCGTCCACCGCGCCCGGTTCGCGGATCTCCAGGCGCCACTCGGGCGCCGGGGAGAGCCGGGCCCGTAGCGCGTCGTGGTGATCGCGCAGGGCCCGCACCGCCGACACGAGGTGATCGTGCCGCAGGGAAGCGGGCACCTGCACGAGGCGGGACTGGTTGAACTGGTCGGCGGGGCCGCCCCGTTCGAGGAACCACCGCTTGATCGGGGTGAGCGGTACGTCGCCGATGCCGGCGCCCGCCTCCTCGGCCGGGGCGCCGGTCGCCTCCTGGACGACATCGGCGAGCGCGGCCACCGTGCGGTGCTCGAACACGTCCCGCACGGACAGTTCGAGCCCGGCCCTGCGGGCGCGGCTGACGAGCTGGATGGACATGATGCTGTCGCCGCCGAGGTCGAAGAACCCGTCGTCGATGCCGACCTCCGCGAGCCCGAGTACGTCCGCGAAGAGGCCGCACAGGGCCTTCTCGCGTTCGGTGCGCGGGCCGCGACGGCTCGCGTCCTCCGAGCCGTAGTCCGGCGCCGGAAGGGCCCGGCGGTCGAGCTTGCCGTTGAGGGTGAGCGGCAGCTCGTCGAGGACCATGACGGCCGACGGGACCATGTAGTCGGGCAGGGCGGCCGCGACATGGGCACGCAGCTCGTCCGGGTCGGGGGCGCTCGCCGCCGCGACGACGTAGCCGACGAGCCGCTTGTCGCCGGGCCGGTCCTCGCGCAGGATCACCGCGGCCTGTGCCACGTCGGCGCGGGCCGCGAGCGCCGCCTCGACCTCGTCGGGGTCGATGCGGAAGCCGCGCAGCTTGATCTGGTCGTCGACCCGGCCCGCGAACTCCAGGCGGCCGTCGGTGTGCCAGGACACCACGTCACCGGTGCGGTACATCCGCTCGCCGCCGCCCGCGAACGGGTCGGCCACGAAGCGCTGCGCCGTCAGGTCGCCGCGTCCCAGATAGCCGCGGGCCACGCCGGCTCCCGCGATGTACAGCTCGCCGTTGACGCCCGGGGCGACGGGCCGCAGCCGGTCGTCGAGGACGTACAGGCGGGTGTTCCACAGCGGGCGGCCGATCGGGACGACGGCCTCGGGGACCTCGTCGGGGGTGTGCAGCTGGTTGACCGCGGAGAACACGGTGGTCTCCGTGGGCCCGTACTCGTTGGCGACGACCGTGCCGGGGCAGGCCTCCAGGACGCGGCGCACCGCGACCGGCGACACGACGTCTCCGCCCACCCAGATCTCCCGGACACCGCGGAAGCACTCGGGGTGCTCCTCCGCGAGGACCCGGAAGAGCCCGGAGCTGACGAAGAGGCCCGACACCTCCTGCCCGGCGATGGCCGCGGCCAGGTCGGCCGCGTCCAGGCGCCCGGCGGGGGCGACCACGATGCGGCCGCCGGTCAGGAGCGGCGTCCAGATCTCGAAGGTCGAGGCGTCGAAGGCGTACGGGGAGTGCATGAGCACGCGCTCGTGGTTGCCGCGCCGCCAGTACCGGTCGCCCGCCAGGTGGACGACGTTGTGGTGGGTGTTGGCGACGCCCTTGGGGGTGCCGGTGGAGCCCGACGTGTACATCACGTAGATGAGCTGTTCCGCGTCCGTGGCGATGCCCGGGTCGCTCGTAGGCTCGCCCGCGAAGTCGTGCCCGGCGCCGACGCGCAGTACCGGGGCCTGGACGGCGAAGCCCACGTCGCCGGGTGCGCGGTCGGTGAGCAGGGCCACGGCCTCGGTGTCCCGCAGGATGAACTCGGAGCGGGACGCGGGCTGCTGGGGATCGATCGGCACGTACACGCCGCCCGCCTTGAGCACGGCGAGGGTCGACACCACAAGGTCGGCGGAGCGCTCCTGGAAGACGGCGACGCGGCTCTCCTTGCCGACGCCCATGCCGATGAGGTGGTGCGCGAGCCGGTTGGCGCGCTTGTTCAGCTCGCCGTACGTCAGGGCCAGCTCACCGGCGACGACGGCCACCGCGTCCGGCTCGGCGGCCGCCCGCTCCTCGAAGAGGGCGTGCACGGAGCTGCGCGACGGGTGGTCGACCACCGTGTCGTTCCACTCGACGAGCATGCGGCGCCGCTCGGCCGCGTCGAGGATCTCGGCGTCCCCGATGGGCCGCTCCGGGTCGTCGGCGAGGGCTTCCAGGATCCGTACGAAACGGTCGGCGATGCTCTGCGCGGTGTCCCGGTCGAGGAGTTCGGTGCTGAAGTCGAGCGCGCAGCCGAGCCCCGCGGGCCGCCCGGGGGCCGCCGCGTGCTCCGCGATCTCGAAGGAGAGGTCGAACTTCGCGGACGGCGCGCCGAGGGGCCGCCCGGAGACGGTGAGCCCGTTCAGCCCGGCCGACCCGCCCCCCAGGTCCGCGCGGTCACCCGAGAGGCGCCCGGCGTTGTCGAAGCTGAGCATGGTCTGGAAGAGGGGGTGCCTGGCCAGGGAGCGCTCCGGGTTGACCACCTCCACGAGCCGCTCGAAGGGCAGGTCCTGGTGCGCGTACGCGGCCAGGTCCTGGGCCCGCACCCGCTCAAGGAGCTGGGCGAACGTGGGATCCCCCGAGGTGTCGGTGCGCAGCACCAGCGTGTTCACGAAGAACCCGACGAGGTCGTCCAGCGCATCGTCCGTACGCCCCGCGATCGGCGTGCCGATCGGGATGTCGGTCCCCGCGCCGAGCCGCGTGAGCAGAGCGGTGAGTCCGGTCTGGAGCACCATGAACAGGCTCGCGCGGTGGTCGCGGGCGACCGCCGTCAGCCGCGCGTACGTCTCCGGTGAGAGCTGGAAGGCAACACGGTCACCCTCGTACGAGGATGTCGCGGGCCTCGGCCGGTCGAAGGGCAGCGCGAGCTCCTCCGGGAGTCCGCCCAAGGCATCACGCCAATAGGCGAGTTGGCGGGACACCTCGCTGTCCGGGTCGTCCTCGTTGCCGAGGATGTCCCGCTGCCAGATGCTGTAGTCCGCGTACTGGACGGGGAGCGGGGCCCAGGCAGGGCCCGTGCCGACGCAGCGTGCCGCGTACGCCGCCGTCAGGTCACGCACCAGGGCGCCGCGCGACCAGGCGTCGCTCGCGATGTGGTGCGTCAGCAGGAGCAGCGCGTGGTGGTCGTCGCCGAGTTCAAACACCGAGGCCCGCAGCGGGACTTCGGACTCCAGGTCGAAGACGTAGCAGGCGGCGCGGCGCAGCAGCCGGTCCACCGACGCCTCGTCCGTCCGCTCGACCGCCAGGGGCACCTGGACGCGCTCGGCATCCAGGACCACCTGGTACGCCTCGCCGTCCGAACCCTCGGCGAAGACGGTGCGCAGGCTCTCGTGCCGGATCGCCACGTCCGTGAGCGCGGCGCGCAGTGCCTCGGTGTCGAGCGGGCCCGTGAGGTCCAGCGAGACGGGCACGTTGTACGCGTCGCTCGGACCCTCCAGGTGCTGCAGGAACCAGAGCCGCTGCTGGGCGTGCGAGAGCGGCACACGGGCGGGCCGTACGACGGGCACCACCCGGCCGCGCGCACCGGCCGCATCGTCGAGCGCGCCGGAGAGCCGGGCGACGGTGGGCGCCTCGAAGAGGCGGCGCACCGGGAGTTCGGCGTCCAGCGTGGTGCGGATGCGGCTGACCAGCTTGGTGGCCAGGAGCGAGTGGCCGCCGAGCTGGAAGAAGTCGTCGTCGATGCTGACGGCTTCCATGCCCAGGACCTCGGCGAAGAGTCCGCAGAGGATCTCCTCGCGCGGCGAGCGCGGGGCACGGCCCGCACTCTCCGGTCCGTAGTCGGGGGCGGGCAGGGCGCGGCGGTCCAGCTTCCCGTTCGGGGTGAGCGGGAACGCGTCGAGGGTGACGAAGGCCGACGGGACCATGTAGTCGGGCAGGTGGTCCGCCGCGTGGTCGCGCAGGGCCTGGGCGCCCACCGGTGAACCGGCCCGGTCCTCACGGATGTCCTCACGGCTGTCCTCACGGATGTAGGCGACGAGGCGCTTGTCACCGGGGCGGTCCTCGCGGACCAGGACGGCAGCCTGGGCGACCTGCGGGTGCCCGGCAAGAACCGTCTCGATCTCACCGAGCTCGATACGGAAGCCACGCAGCTTGACCTGGTCGTCGACCCGGGAGAGGTACTCCAGCTCTCCGTCCGCGGTCCACCGCACCAGGTCACCGGTGCGATACATGCGAGCACCGGACGGACCGAACGGGTCGGCCACGAAACGCTCGGCGGTCAGGGCGAACCGCCCGTGGTAGCCGCGTACGACACCATCACCGGCGATGTACAGCTCACCGGGCACCCCGGCCGGAACCGGCCGCAGACCCGCATCCAGCACATACACCTGCGTGTTCGCGATCGGCCGGCCGATGCGGGGCGTGTGCCCGTCGGCCGTCGAGACGTCCCAGGCCGTGGACCAGATGGTCGTCTCGGTCGGTCCGTACATGTTGGTGGCGGAGGCCGTGGACTCCACGAGTGCCTGGGCGAGATCACCCGGCAGTGCCTCGCCACCGACCAGGACGCGGACGCCCGAGAGGACCGAGGCGTCCTCGGCGAGCAGCGCCCGCCACAGGCTCGGCGTCGCCTGCATCACCGTCACGTCCTGAGCCGCCACGAGGCGGGCCAGCGCGGCCGGGTCACGGACGGTCTCACGATCGGCGACCACCACCGCCGCACCACTCAACAGCGGCACGAACAGCTCAAGCCCTGCGATGTCGAACCCGACCGTGGTCACCGCACCAAGACGATCACCGGGAGCGAGTGCGAACCGGTCCCGCATCGCCACAAGGAAGTTCACCAGCGGCGCCTGCGGCACCACCACACCCTTCGGCCGCCCCGTCGACCCCGACGTGTAGATCACGTACGCGGAGTTGCGGAGATCGGCGGCGGGCACGGGCGTGAGACCGGGGGCCGACGGGTCCGCGAGGGCGGACCGCACGGCCGGGTCGTCAAGCAGGAGCCTGGGGATGTCGCTGTCCGGCAGACGATCGGCGGACTCGGCGGCGGTCAGGATCAGCGGGGGCGCGGCGTCGTCGAGCATGTAGGCAAGACGGTCGGCCGGGTACTCCGTGTCCAGCGGCAGATACGCCGCCCCCGTCCGCCACACCGCGAGCAACGCCACGATCAGATCCGCGTCGCGCGGCAGCGCCACCGCCACGAACCGCTCGGGCCCGGCACCACGCGCGGCCAACAACGCCGCCAACCGATCCACACGAGCACTCAACTCGCCGTACGACAGAGACACTTCACCGGCAACAACCGCCACCGCATCCCGATCGACGGCGACCCGCTCCTCGAACAGCTCCACCACCGAACGCGCGGGCATGTCACACCCGGTGTCGTTCCAGTCGGCGAGCAGGGTGCGGGTCTCGGCGTCGTCGAGGAGGTCGATCGCGCCGAGCGGCGCGTCGGGGGCGGCGACCATGCCGCGGATCACGCGCAGGAAGCGCGCGCCGAGCGCCTCGACCGTGGAGTGGTCGAAGAGGTCGGTGCTGTACTCCAGGACACCGCCGAGCCCGTGCTCCCCCGCCGCATCGGCGAACGCGAAGGACAGGTCGAACTTGGCGACCGCCGTGTCCGCCACGGCTCGTGTCACTGAGAGCCCGGGCAACTGCGCGACAGCGTCCTCGACGGTGGCCGTGTCCGTGTTGTTGAAGGCCAGGAGCACCTGGAAGAGCGGGTGCCTGGCGAGGGAGCGCTCGGGGTTGACCGCCTCCACGAGCCGCTCGAAGGGCAGGTCCTGATGCGCATACGCACCGAGGTTCGTCTCACGGACCCGGGCGATCAGGTCCCGGGCCGTCGGGCTGCCCGAGGTGTCCGTGCGCAGGACCAGGGTGTTGATGAACACGCCGACGAGGTTCTCGACGGCGCTGTCCGTGCGGCCGGCGACGGGCGTGCCGATCGGAATGTCGGTGCCCGCGCCGAGCCGGGTGAGCAGGGCCGCGAGCGCGGCCTGCAGCACCATGAACGGGCTCGAACCGGTCTCCCGGGCGAGTGCCACCACGTCCGCGTACAGCTCCGCCGGGATCTCGAAGGGGATGCGGTCGCCGCGGTAGGAGGCGACGGCGGGCCGCGGCCGGTCGAAGGGAAGCTCCAACTGATCCGGCACACCGGCCAAGGAGTCGGTCCAGTAGGTGAGTTGGCGGTTGATCTCGCTTTCGGTGTCGTCCTCGGAGCCGAGGATCTCGCGCTGCCAGATGCTGTAGTCCGCGTACTGCACGGGCAGCGGGGCCCAGGCCGGGGTGCGACCCTCGACGCGGGCCGCGTAGGCGGCGGCCAGGTCACGGGCCAGCGGGGCGCGCGACCACGCGTCGCTCACGATGTGGTGCAGGAGGAGCAGGAGTACGTGCTCTTCTTCGTCCAGGGTGAACAGCGTTGCCCGAAGCGGAAGTTCGGTGGCCAGGTCGAAGCCGGTCCGTGCGGCTTCCCGCACCCGCTCGTCGATGTCGTCGCGCCCGGCCGCGACCACGGCGAGCTGCGGTCGCGCCTGCTCGGCGTCTGCCGGGAGGACGATCTGCCGCGAGCCGGCGGTGTCCTCGGCGAAGAGGGTGCGCAGGCTCTCGTGCCGCCCGACGACGTCCGTCAGCGCCTGGTGCAGCGCGTCGCGGTCGAGCGGGCCGGTCAGGCGCAGCGCCACCGGGATGTTGTACGTGGCGTTGGCACCCTCGAACTGGTTGAGGAACCAGTGGCGTTGCTGGGCGTAGGAGAGGGGGATGCGGTCGGGGCGGGGTTCTGCGGTCACCCCGCGACGGGCCCCGGTGAGGCCGCTTTCCAGGGCGGCCGATACTCCGGCGACGGTCGGGGTCTCGAAGAGCTGCCGGATGGGCAGCTCGGCGTCGAGGACGGTGCGGATGCGGCTGACCAGCTTGGTGGCGAGCAGCGAGTGTCCGCCCAGCTCGAAGAAGCCGTCGTCGATGCCGACGTCTGCCAGTCCGAGCACCTCGGCGAAGAGTCCGCAGAGGATCTCTTCGCGCGGCGACCGGGCCGCGCGACGCTCGCCGCCTTCGGGGCCGTACTCGGGTGCGGGCAGGGCACGGCGGTCCAGCTTGCCGTTGGTGGTCAGCGGAAGAGCGTCCAGGGTGAGGAAGGCGGACGGGACCATGTAGTCCGGGAGCTGGGCGGCCACGGCGGCGCGCAGGTCCTCCGCGTGCGGGACCGCATCGCCGTCCGGCACGAGGTAGGCGACCAGGCGTTGGTCGCCGGGGCGGTCCTCGCGGACGATGACTGCGGCCTGGGCGACGCCTGGGGCTGCGGTCAACACGGCCTGAATCTCGCCGAGTTCGATGCGGAAGCCGCGCAGCTTGACCTGGTCGTCGACCCGGCCCGCGTAGACCAACTGGCCGTCCGCGTTCCAGCGGGCCAGGTCACCGGTGCGGTACATCCGGGAGCCTGCCGGGCCGTACGGGTCGGCGGTGAAACGCTCGGCCGTCAGGTCGGGGCGCTGCCAGTAGCCGCGGGCCAGGACGGCGCCCGCGATGTACAGCTCGCCTGCCACGCCGACCGGGACGGGGCGGAGGGCCGCGTCCAGGACGTAGGCGCGGGTGTTCCAGAAGGGGCGGCCGATCGGCACCGCACCCGAGGCCACGTCATGGCCGGGCTCGATACGGAAGTCGGTGCAGTTGACCGTCGCCTCCGTCGGGCCGTACGCGTTGACCACCGTCACGTCCGGGTGCGCGGCACGCCAGGCAGTCAACGCCTCACCGGACAGCGCCTCGCCACCGGTGATCAGCGTCCCGGACGGGGAGATCTCACCGGGCAGAGCCTCCAGCAGGGCCAGGTGCGAAGGCGTCACCTTCATAAAGCTCGGCTGACCTGCATCGGCGGCCTGCTCGTCCAGCTCGGCCAGCACCACCCGGCCGCCACTCACCAGCGGCGAGTACAGGGCAGTCACCGTCAGGTCGAAGGCCACCGAAGAGTGCAGCAGAGCCGACCCAGCAGCATCCGCGTACACCTCACGGGCACGCTCCAAGTAGTGGCCCACCGAGGCGTGCTCGACCACAACGCCCTTGGGGCGGCCGGTCGAACCCGAAGTGTAGATCACGTACACCGGGTGATGCAGTTCCAACGCCGCCAACCGGTCCGCGTCAGTCAGCGGCGCATCGGAGAAGCTCTCAGCCTGCTCCAGCACGGAGACGTCATCGATGACCAGCACCGGATCGGCGTCCGACAGGATGTGCGCGATCCGCTCCGCCGGATACTCCGGATCAACCGGAACGTACGCGCCACCCGCCTTCACCACACCCAGCAGGGCAACGACGAGATCCACCGACCGCGCCAGCTTCACGCCCACGAACCGCTCGGCACCCACACCCTGCGACACCAACCACCGCGCCACACGATTCGACCGAGCATCCAACTCCCCGTACGAGAGCGACACTTCACCCGAGACGACAGCCACCGCATCCGGCGACTCCGCAACCTGCTCCCCGAACAACACCGGCAACGAGACACCCCGAACCGAACGCTCAACGCCATTCCACTCGACGAGCAACCGCTCACGCTCAGCCGCGTCAAGAATCTCCAACGCCCCGACCGACCGCAGCGGATCAGCCGCCACCGCCTCAAGCACCCGCACGAAACGGTCGACGATGTCCTGCGCCGTGCCCCGGTCGAAGAGATCCGTGCTGAAGTCCAGGGCCCCGCCGAGCGCGACGGGCTGGCCCGTCGCGGTGCGGCGTTCCCCGAGGCGGAACGACAGGTCGAACTTCGCGGCGCCCGCCTCGACCGTCTGCCCGCTCACCGTGAGGCCGGGCAGCGAGGCGACGGCGTCACCGGCACCCTGGTCCGTGTTGTTCAGGACCAGCATGGTCTGGAAGAGGGGGTGCCTGGACAGTGAGCGCTCCGGGTTGACCACCTCCACCAGACGCTCGAAGGGCAGATCCTGGTGCGCGTACGCAGCCAGGTCCTGGGCCCGCACCCGCTCAAGGAGCTCCGCGAACGTCGGGTCACCCGAGACGTCCGTCCGCAGCACCAGCGTGTTCACGAAGAACCCGACCAGATCGTCCAGCGCGTCATCGGTCCGGCCCGCGATCGGCGTGCCGATCGGGATGTCCGTACCCGCCCCAAGGCGCGAGAGCAACGCGGCGAGCGCCGTCTGCACGACCATGAAGAGGCTCGCGCGGTGGTCGCGGGCGACCGCCGTCAGCCGTGCGTACGTCTCCGGGGAGAGTTCGAAGGCGACGCGGTCTCCCTCGTACGAGGAGACTGCGGGCCGCGGCCGGTCCGCGGGGAGCGTCAGCTCCTCCGGGAGGTCGGCCAAAGTATCCCGCCAGAAGGCGAGTTGGCGTGCGACCTGGCTGTCCGGGTCGCCCTCGTCGCCGAGGATGTCCCGCTGCCAGATGCTGTAGTCCCCGTACTGAACGGGCAGCGGTGTCCAGGACGGCGAGCGGCCGTCGCAGCGTGCCGCGTACGCCGCCGTCAGGTCACGCGCGAGCGGCCCCATCGACCAGGCATCGCCCGCGATGTGGTGGACGACCACGAGCAGGACGTGCTCGTCGCCGCCGAGTTCGAACAGCCAGGCGCGCAGCGGCAGGTCCTGCGACACGTCGAAGGGGGTGTGCGCGGCGCGGTTCACCTCGTCGCCGACGCGGGTCTCGTCGGTGGGTACGACGGTGAGCGCAGGTGCGGCGTCGGCGGCGTCGCGAACCACCTGATACGCGCCCTCGGTGTCCTCCGCGAACACCGTGCGCAGGCTCTCGTGCCGCTCGACGACATCGGCGATGGCCGCCTCCATCGCAGCGCGGTCCAGGGCGCCCGAAAGGCGGAGGGCCACGGGGATGTTGTACGTGGAGTTGGCTCCCTCGAACTGGTTGAGGAACCAGAGGCGCTGCTGGGCGAGGGAGAGCGGAAGGCGGTCGGGGCGCGGCGACGCGGCCCGGAGCGGGGTGCGTGCCTGCGCGTCATCGTCGAGCGCGCCGGAGAGCCGGGCGACGGTGGGCGCCTCGAAGAGGCGGCGCACCGCGATCTCGGCGTCCAGCGTGGTGCGGATGCGGCTGACCAGCTTGGTGGCCAGGAGCGAGTGGCCGCCCAGGCGGAAGAAGTCGTCGTCGATGCTCACCGACTCGACACCGAGCACCTCGGCGAAGAGCCCGCAGAGGATCTCTTCGCGCGGCGAGCGGGGCGCCCGGCCCTCGCTCTCGGGGCCGTACTCGGGGGCGGGCAGGGCACGGCGGTTCAGCTTGCCGTTGGCCGTCAGCGGGAAGGTGTCGAGGGTGACGAACGCCGACGGGACCATGTAGTCCGGGAGTTGGGTTCCCGCGTGTTCGCGCAGGTCATGCGTCGTCGGGGCGCCGGTCGCCGTCGGGATGACGTAGGCGACGAGGCGCTTGTCGCCGGGACGGTCCTCGCGGACCAGGACGGCAGCCTGAGCGACCTGCTCGTGCCCGGCAAGAACCGTCTCGATCTCACCGAGCTCGATACGGAAGCCACGCAGCTTGACCTGGTCGTCGACCCGGGAGAGGTACTCCAGCTCTCCGTCCGCGGTCCACCGCACCAGATCACCGGTGCGATACATGCGAGCACCGGACGGACCGAACGGGTCGGCCACAAAACGCTCGGCGGTCAGGGCGAACCGCCCGTGGTAGCCGCGCACGACGCCATCACCGGCGATGTACAGCTCACCGGGCACCCCGGCCGGAACCGGCCGCAGACCCGCATCCAGCACATACACCTGCGTGTTCGCGATCGGCCGACCGATCAGCGGAGTGCGGTCCCGCACCTCCCAGGCCGTCGACCAGATCGTGGTCTCCGTCGGCCCGTAGAGGTTGGTCACCGAGGCGGCGGAGTCCACGAGTGCCTGGGCGAGATCACCGGGGAGGGCTTCGCCACCGACCAGGACGCGGACACCCGAAAGGACCGAGGCGTCCTCGGCGAGCAGCGCCCGCCACAGGCTCGGCGTCGCCTGCATCACCGTCACGTCCTGGGCCGCCACCAGACGGGCCAGGGCGGCCGGGTCACGAACGGTCTCACGATCGGCGACCACCACCGCCGCACCGCTCAACAGCGGCACGAACAGCTCAAGCCCCGCGATGTCGAACCCGACCGTGGTCACCGCACCAAGACGATCACCAGCGCCCAGAGCGAACCGATCCCGCATCGCCACCAGGAAGTTCACCAGCGGCGCCTGCGGCACCACCACACCCTTCGGCCGCCCCGTCGACCCCGACGTGTAGATCACGTACGCGGAGTTGGTCAGGGCGGGTGCGGCGGGCAGGTCGGACGTCGAGGCTTCGGCGAGCGCGTCGGCGGTCTCGGACGCGTCGAGGAGGATCGTCGGGACGTCGCTCTCCGGGAGCAGGTCCGTCAGCTCGCCGGTGGTGAGCAGCAGCGGGGGCGCGGCGTCGTCGAGCATGTAGGCAAGACGGTCGGCCGGGTACTCCGTGTCCAGCGGCAGATACGCCGCCCCCGTCCGCCACACCGCGAGCAGCGCCACGATCAGATCCGCGTCACGCGGCAGCGCCACCGCCACGAACCGCTCGGGCCCGGCACCACGCGCGGCCAACAGAGCCGCCAACCGATCCACACGAGCACTCAACTCGCCGTACGACAGAGACACTTCACCCGCGACAACCGCCACCGCATCCCGATCGGCGGCCACCCGCTCCTCGAACAGCTCCACCACCGAACGCGCGGGCATGTCACACCCGGTGTCGTTCCAGAGTTCGAGGATGCGGCCACGCTCGGCCGCGGTGAGCAGGTCGATCCGGCCGAGGGGCGCCTCGGGGGCCGCGACGGCTTCCGCGAGGACGCGCAGCAGCCGGTCGACGAGGGTCCGGGCCGTGTTCCGGTCGAACAGGTCGGTGCTGTACTCCAGCGTTCCGCCGAGCGCGCAGACCTGCCCGCTCTCGTCGTGGCGCTCCATGAAGCCGAAGGCCAGGTCGAACTTGGCGACGGACGACTCGACCGACTCCCGCTCGACGGCGAGCCCGGGGAGTTCGTCCAGCGACCCCAACGCGCCCTGGTAGTCGGTGTTGTTGAGGGTCAGGAGCACCTGGAAGAGGGGGTGCCTGGCGAGGGAGCGCTCGGGGTTGACTGCCTCCACGAGCCGCTCGAAGGGCAGGTCCTGATGCGCGTACGCACCGAGGTTCGTCTCACGGACCCGCGCCACGAGATCGGTGAAGGCCGGGTCGCCCGAGGTGTCGGTGCGCAGCACGAGGGTGTTGAGGAAGACGCCGATCAGGTCGTCCACGGCATCGTCGGTGCGGCCGGCGACGGGCGTGCCGATCGCGATGTCGGTGCCCGCGCCGAGCCGGGTGAGCAGGGCCGCGAGCGCGGCCTGCAGCACCATGAACGGGCTCGACTGCGTGGTCCGCGCCACCTCGGTGATCCGCTGGTACAGCTCCGCCGGGATCGCGAAGGGCACGCGGTCGCCGCGGTACGAGGCGACGGCGGGCCTGGGCCGGTCGAACGGCAGCTCAAGCTGGTCCGGCAGACCACCCAAGGAGTCGGTCCAGTAGGCGAGTTGGCGGCTGATCTCGCTGTCCGCGTCGTCCTCGGAGCCGAGGATCTCGCGCTGCCAGATGCTGTAGTCCGCGTACTGCACGGGCAGCGGGGCCCAGGCCGGGGTGCGGCCCTCAACGCGGGCCGCGTAGGCGGCGGCCAGGTCACGGGCCAGCGGGGCGCGCGACCAGGCGTCGCTCACGATGTGGTGCGTTACGACGAGAAGCACATGATCGTCAGCCGAGACGGCGAACAGCCATGCCCTGAACGGGATTTCGGCAACCAGGTCGAACGGCAGCGCGGCAGCGCGAGCCAGCTCGCCGTGCAGCGAGTCCGCGTCGGTCCCGACGATCTCGAGAGCCGGTCGGGCCTGCTCCGAGTCGGCCGGGAGGACGATCTGGCGGGGGCCGTTGCCGTCCTCGGCGAAGACGGTGCGCAGGCTCTCGTGCCGCCCGACGACGTCCGTCAGCGCCTGGTGCAGCGCGTCGCGGTCGAGCGGGCCGGTCAGGCGCAGGGCGACGGGCGCGTTGTACGTCGCACTGGGGCCCTCGAACTGGCTGAGGAACCAGAGGCGTTGCTGGGCGTAGGAAAGGGGGATGCGCTCGGGTCGCGGGCCCGCGGTGATGCCTCGACGGGCACCCGTCAGGCCGCTGTCCAGCGCCGCGGAGATTCCGGCGACGGTCGGGGTCTCGAAGAGCTGCCGGATGGGCATCTCGGCACCGAGCACCGACCGGATGCGGCTGACCAGCTTGGTGGCCAGCAGGGAGTGACCGCCGAGACGGAAGAAGTCGTCATCGATACCGACGGCGTCGATGGCGAGGACTTCACCGAAGAGGCCGCAGAGGATCTCCTCGCGCGGCGAGCGGGGCGCACGGCCCTCGCCCTCCGGGCCGTACTCGGGTGCGGGCAGGGCGCGGCGGTCCAGCTTGCCGTTGGTGGTGAGCGGCAGCGCGTCCAGCACCACGAAGGTCGACGGGACCATGTAGTCGGGGAGCTGAGCGGCGGCGTGCTCGCGCAGGGCCTCGGCCGGGACGGTCTCCTGGCCGGCGTCGGGGACGAGGTAGGCGACCAGGCGTTGGTCGCCGGGGCGGTCCTCGCGGACGATGACGGCGGCCTGGGCCACATCGGCGTGGGACGCCAACACGGCCTGGATCTCGCCGAGTTCTATACGGAAGCCGCGCAGCTTGACCTGGTCGTCGACCCGGCCCGCGTAGACGAGCTGGCCGTCCGCGTTCCAGCGGGCCAGGTCGCCGGTGCGGTACATGCGGGAGCCTGCCGGGCCGTACGGGTCGGCGGTGAAACGCTCGGCCGTCAGGTCGGGGCGCTGCCAATAGCCGCGGGCCAGGACGGCGCCCGCGATGTACAGCTCGCCCGCCACACCCACCGGGACGGGGCGCAGTGCCGCATCCAGGACGTAGGCGCGGGTGTTCCAGAAGGGGCGGCCGATCGGCACGGCACCCGCAGTGACCTCCTGGCCGGGCTCGATACGGAAGTCGGTGCAGTTGACCGTCGCTTCCGTCGGGCCGTACGCGTTCACGACCGCCACATCGGGGTGCACGGCACGCCAGGCCGACAGAGCCTCGCTATTCAGCGCCTCACCACCGGTGATCAGCGTCCCCGACGGGGAGATCTCACCGGGCAGCGCATCCAGCAACGCCAAGTGGGAGGGCGTCACCTTCATAAAGCTCGGCTGACCCGCATCTGCGGCCTGCTCATCCAGCTCGGCCAGCACCACCCGGCCGCCGGAGACCAGCGGCGAGTACAGGGCAGTCACCGTCAGGTCGAAGGCCACCGAGGAGTGCAGCAGAGCCGACCCAGCAGCATCCGCGTACACCTCACGGGCACGCTCCAAGTAGTGCCCCACCGAGGCATGCTCGACCACGACACCCTTGGGGCGCCCGGTCGAACCCGAGGTGTAAATCACGTACACCGGGTGATGCAGTTCCAACGCCGCCAACCGGTCCGCGTCAGTCAGCGGCGCATCCGAGAAGCCATCGGCCTCCGCAAGAACCGCCGGATCATCGATGACCAGCACCGGATCGGCATCCGACAGGATGTGCGCGATCCGCTCCTCCGGATACTCCGGATCAACCGGAACGTACGCACCGCCCGCCTTCACCACACCCAGCAGCGCCACCACCAGATCCACCGACCGCGCCAGCTTCACACCAACGAACCGCTCGGCACCAACACCCTGCGACACCAACCACCGCGCCACACGGTTCGACCGAGCATCCAACTCCCCATACGTCAGGGAGACATCACCCGCAACAACCGCCACCGCATCCGGAGAAACACCAACCTGCTCCCCGAACAACACCGGAAGCGACACACCCCGAACCGGACGCTCAACGCCATTCCACTCGACGAGCAACCGCTCACGCTCAGCCGAACCCAGCACCTCGACCCCACCCACAGCACACCGCGGATCAGCAGCCACCGCCTCAAGCACCCGCACCAAGCGGGCGACCAGGGTCTCGGCGGTGCCGCGGTCGAAGAGGTCCGTGTTGAACTGGAGCGCGCCACGCAGGCCGCCCGGCGTGCCGGTGGAGCTGTGGGACTCGGCGAAGGAGAAGCCGAGGTCGAACTTGACGCGGTTGGTCTCCACCGGCTCGTGGTGCACGGTGAGGCCGGGGAGCTTGGCTATCGCGTCGAGGGCTTCGACGGGGCCCGCGTTGTTGAGGTTGAGCATGGTCTGGAAGAGGGGGTGCCTGGCCAGGGAACGCTCCGGGTTGACGATCTCCACGAGCCGCTCGAAGGGCAGATCCTGATGCGCGTACGCCGCCAGGTTCTGCGCCCGCACCCGCTCAAGGAGCTCCGCGAACGTCGGGTCGCCCGAGACGTCCGTGCGGAGCACCAGCGTGTTCACGAAGAAGCCGACCAGATCGTCGAGGGCATCATCCGTACGGCCCGCGATCGGCGTGCCGATCGGGATGTCCGTACCCGCGCCCAGGCGCGAAAGCAGTGCCGCGAGCGCCGTCTGGAGCACCATGAAGAGGCTCGCCTGGCCGCCTCGGGCCACGGCCACCAGGCCTTCGTGCTGTGCCGGGGAGAGTTCGAAGGTGACGACGTCACCGCGGTGCGTGGCGACCGCGGGGCGCGGGCGGTCGGAGGGGAGCGCCAGTTCCTCGGGGAGGTCGGCCAGCGCCTTCTTCCAGTAGGCCAGTTGACGGCCGATCTCGCTGTCGTGCCCGTCGTCTCCGTCGTTCCCGTCGTTCCCGCCCGCACCGCCCGCATCGCCCAGCAGGTCCCGCTGCCAGATGCTGTAGTCCGCGTACTGCACGGGCAGCGGCGTCCAGGACGGCGAGCGGCCGTCGCAGCGGGCCGCGTACGCCGCCGTCAGGTCGCGGGCCAGCGGGGCGCGCGACCAGGCGTCGCTGGCTATGTGGTGCGAGAGCAGGAGAAGGACGTGCTCGTCGTCGCCGAGCTCGAAGAGCCAGGCGCGCAGGGGCTGTTCCTTCGCGAGGTCGAAGATGTGCTGAGCCGCCCGGTCGAGCTCGGACCGCAGGCCGCTCTCGTCGGTCGGCACGACGGTCAGGACCGGCTGGGCATCGGCCGGGTCGAGGATCACCTGGTGCGGTCCTTCGGCGTCCTCCGCGAAGACCGTGCGCAGGCTCTCGTGCCGGGCGGCGAGGTCGGCGAGGGCCGCTTCCATCGCCGTACGGTCCAGGGATCCCGAAAGCCGCAGCGCGACCGGGGAGTTGTAGGCGGCGCTCGGGCCCTCGAACTTGCCGAGGAACCACAGGCGCTGCTGGGCGAAGGACAGCGGGAGGCGGGCCGGGCGCGGGTGTACCGCGGTGACGCCGGCGCGTGCGGCGCCGTTGCCCGTGTCCAGGGCGCCGGAGACGCCGGCGACCGTGGGGGTCTCGAAGAGCTGCCGGATGGGCATCTCGGCGCCGAGTGCCGAGCGGATGCGGCTGACCAGGCGGGTGGCGAGCAGCGAGTGGCCGCCGAGCTGGAAGAAGTCGTCGTCGATGCTGACGGAGGGGGTGCCGAGCACCTCGGCGAACAGACCGCAGAGGATCTCCTCGCGCGGTGAGCGCGGGGCGCGGCCCTCGCTCTGGGTGCCGTAGTCGGGGGCGGGCAGCGCGCGGCGGTCCAGCTTGCCGTTGGGGGTGAGCGGGAAGGCGTCCAGGGTGACGAAGGCCGACGGGACCATGTAGTCCGGGAGTTGGGCCGCCGTGTGTTCGCGCACGGAGTCCGGCGCGACGGTGGCGCCGCCGGTGGCGACGTACGCGACGAGGCGTTTGTCGCCCGGCTGGTCCTCGCGGAGCAGTACGGCGGCCTGGGTGACGCCGTCGTGCGCGGCGAGGACGGCTTCGATCTCGCCGAGCTCGATGCGGTAGCCGCGCAGCTTGATCTGGCCGTCGCCGCGGCCGACGAACTCCAGCTGGCCGTCGTCGTTCCAGCGCAGGACGTCGCCCGTGCGGTACATGCGGGACCCTGCCGGGCCGTAGGGGTTGGCGACGAAACGCTCGGCGGTGAGGTCGGAACGGTGCCAGTAGCCGCGGGCCAGGCCGGTGCCCGCGATGTAGGCCTCGCCGGGGACGCCTACGGGGACGGGCCGCAGGCCGCTGTCCAGGACGTACACCTGGGTGTTCCAGAACGGGCGGCCGACCGGGACGGGGCCGGTGGGCGATGGGGTGCCCGCGGGCAGGCGGTACTGGACGCTGTTGACGGTCGCCTCGGTGGCTCCGTACACGTTCAGGAGGTCGGCGCCCGGGCGGCGTGCGCGCCAGCGGTCTGCGACCTCGCCGAGCAGCAACTCGCCGCCCAGCATGATGAGTTCGCTGGGTGAGGCGTCGTCGGGCAGCGCTTCGAGGAGGGCGAGAACGCTGGGTGTGCCCTTGAGGAAGGTGGGGGTGACGCCCTCGGCGGCGTGCTCGTCGAGTTCCGCGACGCGCACCAGGCCGCCGGAGACCAGGGTGGTGTAGAGGGCGGTGACGGTGAGGTCGAAGGAGACCGGGGAGTGCAGGAGCGAGGCGCCGGTCATGGCCGGGTAGGCGTCGCGGGCCCACTGGAGGTAGGCGCCGAGTGAGCGGTGCTCGATGACGACGCCCTTGGGGCGCCCGGTGGATCCCGAGGTGAAGATGACGTACGCGGGGTGGGCCGCCCGCAGCGGGCCGTTCCGCTCGGCGTCGGTGGGGGCTGTGGCGGGCCGGGCGGCCAGGGCCTCGGCGACCTCCGGGGTGTCGAGGAGGAGCTGGGGGGTGTCCGTCGCGGGCAGGGCGGCGGCGAGCTCGCGGGTGGTGAGCATGAGCGCGGGCTCGGTGTCGCCGAGCATGAACGCGATGCGCTCGGCCGGGTAGTCGGGGTCGACCGGGAGGTAGGCGGCGCCCGCCTTGAGCACGGCGAGCAGGGCCGTGACGACCTCGGAAGTGCGGGGCATGGCGATGGCAACGAACTGCTCGGGGGCGACGCCGTGGCCGATGAGGTGGTGGGCGAGGCGGCTGGAGCGTGCGTCGAGTTCCGCGTAGCTGAGGGTCTCGTTGTGGCAGGTGACGGCGGGGGCGTCGGGGGTGCGGGCCGCCTGGGCGCGGAAGAGGTCGAGGACCGTGGCGTCCGGGACGTCGTGCGCGGTGTCGTTCCACTCCCGCAGGACGAGATGGCGCTCGGTGTCGGCGAGCAGGTCGAGTCGGCCCGTCGGCTGGTCCGGGTCGGCGGCCAGGGCGCGCAGGACGCGGACGAAACGGTCGAGGACCCGCTGGGCGGTGTCCGCGTCGAAGACGTCGGGGCGGTAGTTGAGGCGGAACCGCATGGTCTCGCGGGCCGATGCGATGAGGAGCAGCGGGTAGTGGGTGGCCTCGCGGTTCTTGCCGGGGGCGACGCTGATGGCCGCGCCGATGCCCTCGCCCGCCGAGCCGGAGCGGTTGACGGGGTAGTTCTGGAACACCATGGAGGTGTCGAAGAGTTCGCCGTGCCCGGCGGTGCGCTGGATCTCGGCGAGGCCCAGGTGCTGGTGCGGGGTGAGGCGGGCCTGCTCGCCCTGGACGCGGGTGAGGAGAGCCGCGAGCGGCTCGGCGGGGCGCAGGCGTACGCGGGTGGGCAGCGTGTTGATGAACAGGCCCACCATGGCTTCGACGCCTTCGAGCTCGGGCGGGCGGCCCGAGACGGTGGTGCCGAACACGACGTCGTCGCGGCCGGTGTGCTTGCTCAGGGCGATGGCCCAGGCGGTCTGGACGACGGTGTTGAGGGTGATGCCGCGGCCGCGCGCCGTCTCGGTGAGGGCGGCGGTGTCCGTCTCGGAGAGGGTCGACTGGACCTCGGCTCCCGCGACGGCGGCGCGGCCCGCTTCGGGGGCAACGACGTTGCGCTCGGCGAGGTCGGCGGACGCCTCGCCCCAGGCGGCGCGCGCGGCGTCCTGGTCGCGGCTGCCGAGCCAGCTCAGGTAGTCGCGGTAGGGGCGGACGCGGGGCAGGGCCCCGGCGTCGTTCCCCGCGTCGTACAGCGTGAAGAGCTCGCCCATGAGGACGGGCAGCGACCAGCCGTCGAGGAGGAGGTGGTGGTTGGTCAGGACGAGACGGTGGTGCGTGTCGCCGAGCCTGATCAGCGTGAAGCGCAGCAGCGGGGGCCGCGCCACGTCGAAGCGGGTGGCGCGGTCGGCGGCGATCAACTCGGCTGCTGCCGCGTCGCGTTCGGCTTCGGGCAGGTCCGTCAGGTCCTTCTCGGCCCAGGGCAGCTTGACCTCGCGCATCACCAGCTGCGCCCAGTCGCCGTTCTTGCGCTGGCGGAAGGCGACACGGAGGTTGGCGTGCCGGGCGAGGAGTGTCTCTGCGGCGCCGCGCAGCACGGCGGTGTCGAGAGCGCCCTCGATGTCGAAGGCGATCTGGACGACGTAAGGGTCGAGTCCGCCCTCGTCGTAGACGCTGTGGAAGAGCAGGCCCTCCTGAAGCGGGGCCAGCGGCAGAATGTCCTCGATCTTCCGCGGGGTGCGACTCACTTCTGGCCCTCTTCTTCCTCGAACTCGTCGAACTCTTCGAACTCGTCGTCAGTGAACTCGTCTTCGAATGCCTCGATCTCGTCCTGCGTGATCGAGGCAAGGGACACGTCGGAGGGGGTGAGGCCTCCGGCGTCGGGGCGCTCGGCGTGGGTCACGAGCGCTTCGAGGGCCTGGAACCACAGGTCGGCGAGTTCGCGTACGCCGCGCTCGTCGAGGATTCCGTCGGCCCAGGTCCAGAACGCCACCAGCTGTGCCCCGTCGGGGCCGTCCTGGGTGCGGGCGTTGAGCTCCAGGGGGTGGGCGAGCGGCAGGTGCAAGGGGTCGCCCGCGACGCCGTCGATGCCGGTGAGGGGGGTCCAGTCGGCGGCCCGGTCGCTGTCGGCCGCGTTGAAGCGGCCGAGGTAGTTGAACGCGACCTGGGGCGAGGGCAGTGCGTCGAAGCCCTGCGCCGTCTGCGGGTTGAGGTAGCGGGTGAGGCCGTAGCCCATGCCCTTGTCGGGCACCGACCGCAGCTGTTCCTTGACCCGCTTGACCGCTTCACCGGCCGCGGGACCGCCCGCGAAGGCGTCGGCGAGATCCGCGCCCCCCGCGTCCAGACGTACGGGATAGAGGTTGGTGAACCAGCCCACCGTCCGCGAAAGGTCCGCGCCCTCCACGACCTGCTCCTCACGGCCGTGGCCTTCCAGGTCGAGCAGCAGGCCGCTGTTGTTCCCGGCCCTCCAGCGCGTCCAGGCCAGCGTGAACGCGGCGAGCAGCACGTCGTTCACCTCGGCGTTGAACACCGAGGGCACGCGGGTGAGGACGGCCTCCGTGACGGCGACCGGCAGGGTCACCGTGGCCTGTCCCGCCGTGGCGTACGTGTCCAGGGCGGGGTCGAGCGACCGCTTGCCCAGGGTGGGTTCGGCGCCCCGCAGGACGCCCTGCCACCACGCCGCGTCGGCCGCCCAGGCCGGCTTGGCCGCTTCCTCCGTGAGGCGCTGGGACCAGCGGCGCAGCGAGGTGCCCACCGGCTGCAGCTCGGGCGTACGGCCCGCGGCGAGCGCCTCGTAGGCCTCGGCCAGGTCGGGGACGAGGATCCGCCAGGACACCCCGTCGACCACCAAGTGGTGGATGACGACGAGCAGTACGCCCGGCGCGTCGGCGCCCCGGTCGAACCACACGACCTGGGTGAGCGTGCCCGCCGCCAGGTCGAGGCGGTCACGCGCCCGCTCGCCCTCTTCGCGTACGAGGGTGTCGAACCCGGCGCCGTCGAGTCCCGTCGCATCCACCCTGCGCACGCAGGACGCGGCGTCCACCGCGCCCGGTTCGCGGATCTCCAGGCGCCACTCGGGCGCCGGGGTCAGCCGGGCCCGCAGCGCGTCGTGGTGGTCGAGCAGGGCCCGCACGGCTCCGGTCAGCGTGTCGGCGTCGAGGTCGGCGGGGGCGCGCAGGGCGGCGGACATGTTGAATCCGTCGAGGTCGTCGCTGCGCCGGGTCAGCCAGTGCTTGATCGGGGTGAGCGGTACGTCGCCGATGCCGGCGCCCGGCTCCTCTGCCGGGGCGCCGGTCGCCTCCTGGACGACGTCGGCGAGCGCGGCCACCGTGCGGTGCTCGAAGATGTCCCGCACGGAGAGTTCGAGTCCGGCCCTGCGGGCGCTGCTGACCAGCTGGATCGACATGATGCTGTCGCCGCCGAGGTCGAAGAACCCGTCGTCGATGCCGACCTCGGTGACGCCGAGCACCGTCGCGAACAGGTCGCACAGGACCTTCTCGTGCTCGGTGCGCGGGCCCTCGCCCGACGCCCCGGTGAGCAGCTCGGGGGCGGGCAGCGCACGCCGGTCCAGTTTGCCGTTGGGGGTGAGCGGCAGCTCGTCGAGGACCATGACGGCCGACGGGACCATGTAGTGCGGCAGGTGCTTCTCGAGGTGGCCGCGCAGGGTGCGGGCGAGGTCGCCCTGTGAGGACACGGCTGCCGTTCCCTCGGGGACCACGTACGCGACGAGGCGCGCGGGGCCCGAGGTGTCCTCGCGGGTGAGGACGGCCGCCGTGCCGACGGCGGGGTGCTCCTCCAGGACGGCCTCGACCTCGCCGGGCTCCACGCGGAAGCCGCCGATCTTCACCTGGTGGTCGGCGCGGCCCAGGAACTCCAGCTCTCCCGCGCGGTGCCAGCGCACGATGTCGCCGGTGCGGTAGAGCCTGCTGCCCGGCGTCCCGAACGGGGAGGCGACGAAGCGCTCCGCGGTGCGGTCGGGTCGGCCGAGGTAGCCGCGGGCCAACTGGGCGCCGCCGATGTAGAGCTCGCCGCGTACCCCGGCGGGCACCGGCTGGAGCAGGTCGTCCAGGACGTACACGGCGGCGTTCCACAGGGGTTCGCCGATGGACGCGGACGACGGCCACTCGTCGATGTCGTCGGGCAGCGTCGCGGTGGTGACGGCGTGGGTCTCTGCGGGGCCGTAGATGTTGTGCGCCATGCGCCGCCAGCCGCCCGAGCAGAAGTCGCGCAGCTCGGTGCTGAGCCGGAACTGCTCGCCGCCCTGGAAGATGTCGGTGAGCGAGTCGAGGGGGTCGCCCCGGTCGGCGGCGGCCGCGAGGACCGCGTCTATGACCAGGGTGGGCGCGAACAGCTCGTTGACGCCGTAGCGGGTGATCCAGGCGGCCAGTTCGTAGGCGTCGCGCCGCACCTCGTCGTCGGGGATGACCAGGGTCTTGCCTGCGACCAGGGCCTGCAGGATCTCCTGCACCGCGAAGTCGAAGGACACGGCCAGGAACTGGGCGGTGCGGGTGCCGACGCCGCCGCTGTAGGTCCCGGTGTGCCAGGCGAGCAGGTTGACGAGCGAACTCATCGGCATCGTCACGCCCTTGGGCGTGCCGGTGGAGCCCGATGTGTAGACGACGTAGGCGGGGTGGCGCAGGTCGAGGGGGCGTGTCCGGTCCGCGTCGGTCAGGTCGGTGTCCGCGGCGGCGTCGAGCGCGGCGGCCGTGGCCGGGGCGTCGAGCACTGCCCAGACGGTGTCGGCGTCGCCGAGGAGCGGCCGGGTGGCGCTGTCGGTGACGACGGCGCGGGGCGCGCAGTCGCCGAGGATGGCCCGCAGCCGCTGCTCGGGCGCGGAGGTGTCCAGGGTGAGGTAGGCGGCGCCGGTCTTGAGGACGGCGACCAGGGCGACGACGAGTTCGGGCGAGCGGGGAAGACCGATGGCCACGACGTCCTCGGCGCCGATGCCGGAGGCGACGAGGTGGCGGGCGAGGCGGTTGGCACGGGCGTTGAGTTCGCCGTACGACAGGCTGACGTCATCGGCGATCAGTGCGATCGCGCTCGGCACATCGGCGGCCTGCTGTTCGAAGAGCGAGGGCACCGGCTGCGTCGGGACCTCGTGCGCGGTGTCGTTCCAGTCGGTCAGGATGCGGCGGCGCTCGTCGGACGCCAGCACGTCGATGCCGCCGATGCGCTGTGCGGGGTCGGCCGCCACGCACCGCAGGATCCGCGTGAGCCGGTCGGCGAACTCGCGCGCCGTCTGGCAGTCGAACAGGTCGCTGTTGTACTCGACGGCGCCGTGCAGGCCCGTGGGCTCGCCGTCCGGGCCGTACGTCTCGTCGAAGAAGAACGCCAGGTCGAACTTGGCGCGGCCGGTCTCCGGCGCGCTGACGTCGACGGTCAGGCCGGGGAGGCGCAGCACGTCGAGCGCCTCCTGGTTCTTGTCGAAGCCGAGGAGCACCTGGAAGAGCGGGTGCCTGGCCAGCGAGCGCGCCGGGCTGAGCACCTCCACGAGCCGCTCGAAGGGCACGTCCTGGTGGGCGTAGGCGCCGAGGTTCGTCTCGCGGACGCGGGCCACGAGGTCGCTGAAGGACGGGTCGCCGGAGGTGTCGGTGCGCAGGACCAGCGTGTTCACGAAGAACCCGACGAGGTCCTCCACGGCCGCGTCGGTGCGGCCCGCCACGGGGCTGCCGATGGGTACGTCCGTGCCGGCGCCGTGGCGGGTGAGCAGGGTCGCCACGGCGGCCTGGACGACCATGAAGAGGCTGGAGCGGGTCTCGCGGGCCAGCGCGGCGAGGCCCGTGTGCAGCTCCGCGGGGATCTCGAAGGGGACGCGGCCACCCTGGTAGGACTGCCGGGGCGGACGCGGCCTGTCCACGGGCAGCTCAAGCTCCTCGGGGAGCCCGGCGAGCGCCTCCTTCCAGTACGTGACCTGGCGGGACAGCTCGCTGTCCGGGTCGTTCTCGGAGCCGAGGACCTGGCGCTGCCACAGCGTGTAGTCGGCGTACTGGACCGGCAGCGGCTCCCAGGCGGGGGCGGCATCGCCGATGCGCGCCGCGTAGGCGAGCGACACGTCCCGGGCCAGCGGTCCCATGGACCAGCCGTCGCCCGCGATGTGGTGCACCACGAGCACGAGCACCTGCCGGCCGTCGTGCGCCGTGAACAGCCATGCCTTCAGGGGGAGTTCGGCGGTGAGGTCGAACTCGTGGGACGCCGCGGCCCGCACCTGCCCGTCGAGGGCCTGGGGCGCGACCGTGACCTCGATGAGCTCGGGCCTGGCCTGGGCGGGCGGCAGGATGATCTGCCGCGCGCCTTCGGAGTCCTCCGCGAACAGGGTGCGAAGGCTCTCGTGCCGCTCGACGACGTCGGCGAGCGCCTGGCGCAGCGCGGGAAGGTCCACGGTGCCGGTGAGCCGCAGCTCCACCGGGATGTTGTAGGTGGCGCTCGGGCCCTCCAGGTGGTTGATGAACCACAGCCGCCGCTGGGCGTACGAGAGCGGGATCCGCGGCGGCCTGGTCACGGGCACGACCGGCGGACGGACGCCGGAGGCCTCGTCGAGCACGGCCACGACACCGGCCACCGTCGGGTTCTCGAAGAGCCTGCGGATGGAGATCTCCGCGCCGAGCACCGAACGGATGCGGCTGAGCAGCCGCACGGCGGACAGCGAGTGGCCGCCGCGGTCGAAGAAGCTGTCGTCGATGCCCACGGAGGGCACCCCGAGCATCTCGGCGAAGATCGTGCACAGGATCTGCTCACGGGGGCTGCGCGGGGCGCGGGACCGCGCGGCCACGACCGTCGCTCCCTCGTCGTCCTCCCGCGCGGCTAGCCGGAGTTCACCCTCCCGCGACCAGTGGCCCACGCTGTCCGTGCGGTACATCAGGCCGCTGTCCTGGAACGAGCACGGCACCCAGCGGGACGGGTCGGCCGCGGAGTCGTCGCCGCCCGCGACGTACACCTGTCCCGGTACGCCGGGGGCGACCGGGCGCAGCGCATCGTCGAGTACGTAGACCCTGGTGCCCCGCACCTCGGCGGGCAGAGCGAGCCGGGCGACGGCGTCGACGGCACCGTCCCGTGCGATGTCGCTCCACTCGCCGAGAACCGTGGCGCGCTCGGCCTCGTCGAGGAGTTCGACGGTGGACAGCGCGCGGTCGGCGCCCTCGGCCATGGCCACGAGGAGGCGCAGATAGCGCTGGGCGGTGGCGCGCGCGGTGGTCTGGTCGAAGAGACCGGCGTTGAACTCCAGGACGGCGCCGATGCCGGCCGGCCGCCCCTGCGCGTCGAACCGCTCGGTCAGCTCGAAGTTGAGGTCGAACTTGGCGTCCCCGACCTCGGGCAGCTCCAACCGGGCGTCGAGGCCCGGTAGTTGGGCGACCTCGGCGAGGGTGGCGCTCGGGTCGGTGTTGTGCAGGGTCAGACAGACCTGGAAGAGGGGATGCCTGGCGAGGGAGCGCTCGGGGTTGACCGCCTCCACGAGCCGCTCGAAGGGCAGGTCCTGATGTGCGTACGCGGCGAGACCCTGCTCGCGCACCCGCCCGATCAGCTCGGTGAACGTCGGGTCGCCGGAGGCGTCGGTGCGCAGCACCAGCGTATTGGCGAAGAACCCGACCAGCTCCTCCACCGCCGCGTCCGTGCGGCCCGCGACGGGCGTCCCGATGGGAATGTCGTGTCCGGCGCCCAGCCTGCTCAGGAGCCCCGCGAGACCGGCCTGGAGGACCATGAACAGACTGGAGCGGGTACGCCCCGCCAGAGTCCCGAGGGCCTGGTGGAGACCGGCGGGGATGTCGAAGTCGGCCCGCCCTCCCCGCTCCTGGCTCTCCTGGCTCTCCTGGCCGCGCGGCCGGTCGAAGGGCAGCGCGAGCTCGTCCGGGATTCCCGCCAGCGCGCCCTGCCAGTAGCCGAGCTGACGCGCGATCTCACTGTCCGGGTCGGCTTCGGCGCCGAGGACCTCGCGCTGCCAGATGCTGTAGTCCGCGTACTGGACCGGCAGCGGGGCCCACTCGGGAGCGGCGCCCTTGACGCGCGCCGCGTACGCCTGGGCCAGGTCGCGCGCCAGCGGACGCATGGACCAGCCGTCGCCCGCGATGTGGTGCAGCAGCAACAGGAGTACGTGCTCTTCGTCGCCCAGCGTGAACAGCGTTGCCCGCAGCGGGAGTTCGGCGGCCAGATCGAAGACGTACCGTGCGCCGGCGGCCAGCTCGGCGGCGAGTTCACCTTCCACGACCGTCCGCACGGGCAGCTCGACCCCGGCCGACTCCGGGGCCAGGATCACCTGCCGGAAGCCCTCGTCGTCCTCGGCGAAGAGGGTACGCAGGCTCTCGTGCCGCCCGACGACGTCCGCGAGGGCTGTGCGCAGGGCGTCCGTGTCGAGCGGGCCGGTCAGGCGCAGGGCGCCCGGGGCGTTGTAGGCGGTGCTGTCCTCATCGAGGAGGTCGAGGAAGCGGAGACGCTGCTGGGCGTAGGAGAGGGGGATGCGGTCGGGGCGGGGCCCTGCGGTCACTCCACGACGGGCGCCGGCGAGGCCGCCTTCCAGGGCGGCGGATACTCCGGCGACGGTCGGGGTCTCGAAGAGCTGCCGGATGGGCAGTTCGGCACCCAGGACGGTGCGTACGCGGCTGACCAGGCGAGTGGCCAGCAGGGAGTGGCCGCCGAGACGGAAGAAGTCGTCGTCGATGCTGACGTCCGCCAGTCCGAGCAGCTCGGCGAAGAGTCCGCAGAGGATCTCTTCGCGCGGCGAGCGGGGCGCCCGGCCCTCGCCGCCTTCGGGGCCGTACTCGGGTGCGGGCAGGGCGCGGCGGTCCAGCTTGCCGTTGGTGGTCAGCGGCAGGGCGTCCAGGGTGAGGAAGGCGGAGGGGACCATGTAGTCCGGGAGCTGGGCGGCGGCGTGCTCGCGCAGGGCCTCGGCCGGGAGGGTCTCCTGGCCTGCGTCGGGGACGAGGTAGGCGACCAGACGTTGGTCGCCGGGGCGGTCCTCGCGGACGATGACGGCGGCCTGCGCGACACCAGGGGCTGCGGTCAACACGGCCTGGATCTCGCCGAGTTCTATGCGGAAGCCACGGAGCTTGACCTGGTCGTCGACCCGGCCCGCGTAGACGAGCTGACCGTCCGCGTTCCAGCGGGCCAGGTCACCGGTGCGGTACATCCGAGCCCCTGCCGGGCCGAAGGGGTCTGCGGTGAAACGCTCGGCCGTCAGGTCGGGGCGCTGCCAATAGCCGCGGGCCAGGACCGCGCCCGCGATGTACAGCTCGCCCGCGACGCCGACCGGGACGGGGCGGAGGGCCGCATCCAGGACGTAGGCGCGGGTGTTCCAGAAGGGGCGGCCGATCGGCACCGCACCCGAGGCCACGTCCTGGCCCGGCTCGATACGGAAGTCGGTGCAGTTGACCGTCGCCTCCGTCGGACCATACGCGTTGACCACCGTCACGCCCGGGTGCGCGGCACGCCAGGCCGACAGAGCCTCGCCGTTCAGTGCCTCCCCACCGGTGATCAGCGTCCCCGACGGGGAGATCTCACCGGGCAGGGCCTCCAGCAGGGCCAGGTGCGAGGGCGTGACCTTCATGAATGAGGGCTGACCCGCCTCAGCGGCCTGCTCATCCAGCTCGGCCAGAACCACCCGGCCTCCGGAGACCAGCGGCGAGTACAGAGCAGTCACCGTCAGGTCGAAGGCCACCGACGAGTGCAGCAGCGCCGAACCCGCGGCATCCGCGTACACCTCACGGGCGCGCTCCAAGTAGTGGCCCACCGAGGCGTGTTCAACGACCACGCCCTTGGGGCGGCCGGTCGAGCCCGAGGTGTAGATCACGTACACCGGATGATGCAGCTCAAGCGGCGCCAGCCGATCCGCGTCAGTCAGCGGCGCATCCGAGAAGCTCTCAGCCTGATCCAGCACGGAGACGTCATCGATGACCAGCACCGGATCGGCATCCGACAAGATGTGCGCGATCCGCTCAGCCGGATACTCCGGATCAACCGGAACGTACGCGCCGCCCGCCTTGACCACACCCAGCAGCGCAACGACGAGATCCACCGACCGCGCCAGCTTCACGCCCACGAACCGCTCGGCGCCCACACCCTGCGACACCAACCACCGCGCCACCCGGTTCGAGCGAGCATCCAACTCCCCATACGTCAGGGAGACATCACCCGCAACAACCGCCACCGCGCCCGGAGAAGCCGCAACCTGCTCCCCGAACAACACCGGCAACGACACACCCCGAACATCCCGAGCGACGCCATTCCACTCCACCAACAGCCGCTCACGCTCAGCCGCGTCAAGAATCTCCAGCTCCCCGACCGACCGCAGCGGATCAGCGGCCACCGCCTCAAGCACCCGCACCAGGCGGTCCTGATGGGTGGCGAGGTCGCGCTCGTCGTACAGCTCGGGGTCGGCGTCGAACTCGACGCGGAGGCCCGCGTGGGAGTCGGCCGTGCCGTAGAAGTTGATCTTCAGGTCGTTGACAGGGCCCGTGGACAGCGGGTGGGCGACCGAGGGGCTGTCGCCGAAGCGGGGTTCATTGGCGAAGGCCATGACGTTGACCGTCGGACCGAGCCGTGCCTGGCGCCCGCCGGACAGGCCGAGCTCCTGGACGAGTTGCTCGCCGCGGAACCGCTGGTGCCGCAGGACGTCGGCAAGGGCGCGGGAGACCTGGGCGGTCAGCTCCGAGAACGGCATGTCCGCGGCCACCGTGACCCGGATGGGCAGGACGTTGACCATCGCGCTGGGGGTGGCGATCGAGGTGCGGCCCGTGCGGCCCGCGAGCGGCAGCGCGAAGGTGAAGTCGGTACGGCCCGACATGCGGTGGAAGAACGCGGCGGTGGCGGCCATGGCGAGCACGGGCCACTGCGCGTCGAGCCGCTCGGCCAGACCCGTGAGGCCGCGTACGAGCGCCGGGGGCAGGGTGATCACACGGCGCAACTGGCTGTACGTGCTCGCTGCCTGACGACCCGCCAGGGACAGCGGGTCCGGCAGGTCGGCGAAGGCATCCAGCCAGTGGGCGCGGTCCCGGGCGTGACGGCGCGATGTGGGGTAGGCGGCCTCGTCGGCGACGACCTTGTCGAGGGTGGCGAAGCTGGTCGTCGGGGGCTGCTCACCGGCCAGGAGCGCGGTGTAGATGGCGGCCACGCGGGCCGCGTACACGGAGTGGCCGAAGCCGTCCAGGACCGCGTGGTGGTAGCGGTGGAAGTAGAAGGACCGGTCGTCGGCCAGGGTCAGCAGCGTCTGGGCGCTCAGCGGTGCGCGGGAGAGGTCGAAGGGCTTGGCCATCTCTTCGCGCATCCACGCGTGGGCCGCCTTCTCCGGATCCACTTCGTCGCGCAGGTCGAGCAGGCGCAGCGGCCAGGGGTCGAGCGGCTCGACAAGCTGCCAGACGCCCTCTTCGCTCCCCTCCCCGTCCTGGGAGAAGTACGACCGCAGGGCCTCCGTCTCCTCGACGGCGCGCCGCACCGCGCGGTCGAGGGTGCCCACGTCGACGGGACCGCTGATCTCGTAGTAGCCACCGCAGTTGTAGAGAGGGCTGTCCGGCTGGAGTTGCTGGGCGACCCAGATGCCCAGTTGGGCGGCGGCGACCGGTCGACGGACCATACGGACGTCGGACATGGAAATGCGGTCCTCTCTCGGTTCTGCTCTCGGTTCTGCGGGGTGACGAAAGGCGGTGACGCGGGCGCGGCGGCGAGCGGTCAGGCGTTCTGCTGGGCGAGCTCCTCGACCAGGGCCTTGCTGAGGCCGTCGATGGTCGGGTTGTGCCACATGACGGTGGGGTCGAGGGAGATGTCGAGGTGGTCCTCAAGCTCGGCGGCGACCGCGAGGACGTACACGGAGTCGAGTCCGTAGTCACTCAGCGGCACGCCCGTGTCGATGGTGTCGGCGGTCCGCTCCAGGTGGGTGGCGATGCAGTCGATCAGCCACAGGCTCAGGCTCTCGGCGGTGTGCTCGGTGAGCTGCTCGGTGGGCTGCTCGACGCCGGATTCCGGCATGGGGGTGCTCCTTCGAGACGGTTCGGGGGTTCGGGGGTTCGACGGTTCGGGGTCAAGTGGTGTGCTGCGTCAGGGCGTTCAGGGACGGTCCGGAAGAGGCCGTACGGTCGTGCCGAAGGACCGGGAGGTGTCGTAGCGGTCGGTCAGCTCCGCGTACAGGCGCTCCTCGACCGGTCCCGACGGCTGCGTGACACGTCGCGTGGGTGCCGTGAGGGTGCGGCCGGGTGCGGCGTCCAGGAGTTCCGGGTCGGTGAGGTCCGCGACGGCGGGCGTGGCCAGGAGGGCGTCGAGGTCGACCGTGCCCGCCAAGGGGCCCGAGTCCGTGCCCGGCGCGAAGAGCACCCGCTGGGCCTGCGCCAAAAGGACCTGGAACACGGCCTGTTCGCCCTCCCTGATGTAGAAGCGCGAACCCATCACCACCGAGAGCCGGTCCATCGCACCCTGCAGGACGCGCGGCCCGATGGCGCGCGCGGGCAGGGTGTCGCCGCCGCGCACCGCGAGGGTCGTGAGGACGTCGCACAGGAGAAGGTCGGCATAGGCCCCGGCGAGCAGGGAGCGGAGGTAGCTGATGTCGATGGCCGCGGCGCCGTAGAGGTGGCGTGCGCGCAGGTGGCGCACGGTGATGCGGAGCGCGGAGTCGAGCGCCCCGGTCGCCGCGCCGACGCGGACCGCGCCGGCGTTCTCCCCTGCCACGGGGCAGTCGGCGGCCAGCAGGGGCGTTCTGCGGCACAGGGCGCGCAGGGCGTGCAGCAGTTCCTCTGAGCCGTGGTGTGCGACGGTGAGGCCGGTGTCGGCGAGGAGTGCGGCGCCCTCCGGGAGGGGCCGTCCGGCCTCGCTCGCGGCGAGGACGGCGCGGAAGCCGAGCGGATTCACCTCGTCGTAGGGGTCGCCGAGGCGCTCCTCGACGGCGTCGGCGAGGCCGGTGGCCGCGGTAGCCGCAGTAGCTGTGGTCACGAGGCGCTCGCTTCCTGAGTGTCGGGAGCCGCGCCGAGCCGGTCGAGCAGTGAGTACGGCGCGCCGGGCCCTGCGGGCCGGGCGAGCAGCGCGTCGGCGAGCTCGCCGTGGACGCGGCGTTCCGTCTCGTCGACGTGCTCGCCGAGGTCGGTGAGGGCCTTGACCAGGCAGCCGCGCAGCCAGGTGTCGTCCACGCCGGAACCGGCGTGCTCCGCATGCTCCGCGTGTTCCACGTGCTCCGCCCCCCGCAGCCACAGATGCAGCGCCGCCGCGGCCCCGAAGCACAGCTCGAACCGCTCGGCGAGTTCGAAGCCGCGTACGGGCACGGCGCGGGGCGCGAAGCGTGCCCCCGCCATGTCCTCGTGGAGCCGGTCGGCGGCAGCGCGCAGCCGCTCGGCGAGGTCGGCGAGCGCTCCGGAGGCGAGGCCGTCGTCCGCGAGCTCA
>NZ_BAAAUG010000031.1:19446-30965 GCF_039533825.1 Streptomyces rectiviolaceus | reverse complement strand
GGCCGTCGTCCGCGAGCTGCCGCACCTTGGCGGCGGCCGCGGGCAGGATCGCGACGACGGACGCGCCACCGCTGGAGATCAGGTTCAGGGACTCGGTCCTGAACGGCCCGGGCGCGGTGTGCGCGGTGGTCGCCGCGGCGAGGCCCGCCGCGTCCCAGCGGCCCTTGCGGTAGGCGCGGGCCAGCCGTGCGAACTGGTCGATCAGGGCGTTGCGGTTGACGAGGCTGCTGCCGTCGAAGATGCCGATGATGCGGTGGTCGCGCTCCACCTTGGCGAACTCCCCGTGCGGGTCACCGGATC
The DNA here is from genome assembly GCF_039533825.1 of Streptomyces rectiviolaceus. Lineage (NCBI taxonomy): Bacteria > Bacillati > Actinomycetota > Actinomycetes > Kitasatosporales > Streptomycetaceae > Streptomyces > Streptomyces rectiviolaceus. The sequence continues at coordinate 30,665 of NZ_BAAAUG010000031.1, read as the reverse complement.
CCGCGAGGCCGTGCGGGCCGAGCAGGTGGAAGAGCCGGGCGATGAGATCGTCGACGTACGCGGGCACCGAGGCCTTGGCGACGGCGGAGACGACGCTCATCTCGCCCGTGAGGGCGTGCACGGAACGTACCGCCACCAGGCTCGTCGCCTCGGCGAGCAGCAGGGTCGCGGTCGCCTCGCCCAACTCCCGTCGTACGGCGGGGAGTTCGGCCAGGCTGTGGCCGCTCTCCGTGCGGGTGCGTGCGGTGAACTCGGCGGCCAGGCGCAGCGCGTGGTCGCCCGCGCCGAGGGACATGGCCACGCATCCGGTGCGGGTCACGTGCAGCGACTTGAGGATGATCTCGACGCCCTGCCCCGTCCCGCCGACGAGCGCGTCGTCGGACAGCGGCGCGTCGTGGAAGGCGATGCCGCCGATGGCCGCGCCGCGGATGCCGTACGTGGGCACCTTCGGCAGGTCCGTGTACCGGCCGGGTTCCAGTTGCTCCTTGTCGACGAGGAAGAGGCTGAAGCCGAGCGGCCCGCCGGCCTCGTCGGTGCGGGCGAGCACGGTGACCAGGTCGGCCCTGGTGACGTTGTTGATCAGCCACTTCTCGCCGGAGAGCCGTCGGCCGCCGGCCGACCGCTCGGCGACGACCTCACCGGCCAGCAGGTCGCTGCCGTGGTGCCGTTCGGTCAGCGCGCACGACACGACCGCACCGTCGATGATCCGGCGTCCGAGGCGTGCGGCCCGCTCGGGATCGCCCGCGATCCAGGTGGACACGGCGCCCAGGTAGGTCTTGCCGTGCGCGGCGGCGACGGTGAGGTCGACGCGTGAGACGCCCCGCAGGAGCTGCATGACGACGCTGAAGTCGTCCATGGCGCCGCCGTGTTCGGCCGGAACGTAATAGCGGGGCAGGCCGAACTCGTCCAGAACCCGGCAGGCGTCCTCGGGGAAGGCCTCCGCGCGGTCGAGCGCGGCGAGGGTCTCGGCGGCGAAGGGCTGCCCGGGGCCCGTGAGCCCGTCGAGCAGCGCCGTCAGCTCCGAAGCCGGGGTGGCCGACGCCGGTTGTGCGGGCGCAGGGCTGCGCGGAACGGCGGTGGTCATGCCGGGGCCCCCGCGGTGGCGGGTGCGACGGGCTCCGCGAGGAGGTTCTGCTCGTAGTCGGCGTACGTGGGCTCGAGCGCCCCGGAGCGGAACAGCTCCCGCATCGCCGAGCGCTGGATCTTCCCGCTGGTGGTCCGGCGCACGCCGCCGGGCCGCAGCAGCAGGACCGCGCCGACGGGGGCGCCGAACTCGCGGGCCACGGTGAGCCGCATCCCGGACGCGAGTTCGCGCAGCCGCTCCGGGTCCTTGATGCCGCGCACCTCGTGCGTGACGACGAGCACCTCGTCCTCGGCCCGCGCACCCTGTCCGGGCACGGCGAAGCAGGCGCCGACGAGGTTGCCCAACTCGGGCTGCTGGGCGCGGAGTTCGTGCTCGATGTCCTGGGGGTAGAGGTTGCGGCCGCGCAGGTTCAGTACGTCCTTGATGCGGCCGGTGATGTAGAGGTCGCCGTCGTACAGGGCGCCGAGGTCGCCGGTGCGGAGGTAGCCGGTGTCGCCGTCGGCCGTGGTGGCCCGGAACTCCGCCTCGTTGGTCGCCTCGCGGTTCCAGTAGCCCTGGCCGATGACGTCGCCGCGCAGCCAGATCTCGCCGACGCCCCCGTCGGGCAGCGGGCGGCGGGTCTCCGGCTCGACGATGCGCACCTGTGCGCCCGTCGGCGGCCCGCAGTTGACCACCTCGCGGCCGGACTCGCCGGGGGCGACGAGGCGGAACTCGTTGCGTTCGAGCCGCTCTGCGGAGACCGTCCGGGCCTCCGGCGGGGTGTCGATGGCACCGGAGACGAACAGGGTCGCCTCGGCCATGCCGTAGCTGGGCGAGAGGGTCTCGGCGCGCAGCCCGGCCGCGGCGAAGCGCGCGTGGAAGCGCTCAAGGACGGCGGCGCGCACCGGCTCCGAGCCGTCGACGGCGTGCCGCAGGCGGGACAGGTCGAGGCCTTCCATGTGCGCGTCGGTGATGCGCCGCACGCAGACGTCGTACGCGAAGTCGGGCGCCGCCGAGAAGAAGACGTCGAAGCGGTCGATCATGCGCAGCCACAGGTGGGGGCGCTTGAGGAAGGTGCTCGGGCTCATCAGGACGGTGGCGGAGCCGAGCATCAGCGGCGGGATCATCAGGCCCATCAGGCCCATGTCGTGGAAGTGCGGGATCCAGCCGCCGCCACGGGTGGTGGCGTCGAGCCCGAGCCGCCGCGCGATGTTGTCGGTGTTGTGCAGCAGATTGCCGTGGCTGATCATCACGCCCTTGGGATCGCCGGTGGATCCCGAGGTGTACTGCAGCACGGCGAGCGTGTCGTGGCCGGTGGGCGGCGCTTCCCAGCCGTCCGGGCCCGGCCCGGCGCCGTCGTCGGTGACCAGCAGGGGGAGTTGGTCGAGTCCCTCCTCGGTGATCCACTCCTCGACGTCCGGACGGGTGCCGGTGTCGGTGAGGATCGCCGTGGCGCCCGCGTCGTCCGCGATGCGCTTCACCCGGTACCGCTCGTGGCGGTAGCGGCCGGGCAGGGAGGAGGGAACGGCGACGGCGCCGGCGTACAGGCAGCCGAAGAACGCGGTCAGGAAGGCGAGTCCGGCCGGGTACAGGAGAACCACCCGGTCGCCGGGAGCGACGTGTTCCCGCAGCCGTACCGCGATGGAGCGTGCCTCACGGTCCAGCTCCGCGTACGTGAGCCACCGCGCTCCGTCCTCTCGGTCGGGGTCGGTCACAAACGCCGCCGCGTGCTGTTCCGCCCGCTCTTCGGCATGCCGCCGAAGTATCGCGACGACATTGGGGGCGGTGACTGTCTCCGCCATATTCGAAGCCCTGCCCTTCGCGTTCTCGAATATTCCTGTTCATGCGCCGATCCGGCACTGTGGGACTTTCTACAGGGGGCTTCCTGGGCCGGGAAGTCGAATGACAGCAAACTGCACCACGTACCCCTGCCCCCGGCCGCAACCGGGTCAAACCACCCGTACCGCACGGTCCTTCGGGCTCCGCGAGGCCAGTACCGGCCAGCGGGAACCGCGTTCGGAGGGCCTTCCTGCCAGTAAAGTCGGAGGCCTGCCACCTTTCTGGCACCCCCTCCTTTCGTGACCCCTGTTCGTGACCCCTGTTCGTGCCCCCTTTTCGTGAATCCGGGATTCTCATGCATTCGATACACGGCACCGAATCTCCCTCCGTTCTTGTGACGGGAACGTCCTCCGACTCGCACACCTGGAACCTGGTCTTCCTGCAATTGCTGCTCGAGGAAATGGGCCACACGGTCGCCAATCTCGGCCCCTGCCCGCCCGACGAGCTCGTGGTGGAGAACGCCATCGACGTACAGCCGGGACTGATCGTCGTCAGCAGCGTCAACGGCCACGGCTTCAACGACGGACTGCGGCTGATCCGCGCGCTGCGCGCCCGCCCCGAGCTGGCCCTGACCACCATCGTCATCGGCGGCAAGCTGAGCACCGACGGACTGCGCAACGTGGGCCTGGTACGCCAGTTGACCGCGGCGGGCTACGACCGGGTGTTCGACGACGGCGACCTCGCGGAGTTCCAGGTGCTTGCCGCCGCCCGGGTGCCCGCCCGAGCGGTGTCGTGACGCCGGGGCCCTTCCGCCCGGTGTCCTTCGGCGATTTCGTGTCGCGGGCCCACGCGCGCGGCACGCTCGTGGTGCAGCCGCGGATGGGCTTCAGCGATCCGCGGCTGATGCGTGAGGGCCTTGCCGCGACGCGCGCGGCCGACGCCCTCACCGTGGGCACCCTGACCCTCGACAGCTACACGCGCGTGCGGGACCTGGCCGCGGCGCGCAAGGCGGTCGACGAGGGGGTGCCCCTCAACGGCTATCCGCTGTGCACGCACCCCGCCGCCACCACCCACACGCTGCTCGACGGCATCCTCGACGCGGACTTCCCCGTCCAGGTCCGGCACGGCTCGCCCCGCCCCGAACACGTCGTGGAGCGGCTGCTCTCGCTGGGGCTCGACGCCACCGAGGGCGGCCCGGTGTCGTACTGCCTGCCCTACGGCCGCACCAGCCTCGCCGACGCCGTGGCCGCCTGGCGGTCGGGCTGCACGATGCTCGCGGAGGCCACCACCGCCGCCACTCCGCACCTGGAGAGCTTCGGCGGCTGCATGCTCGGGCAGCTCTGCCCGCCCTCGATGCTCATCGCGATCAGCGCCCTCGAAGGGGCCTTCTTCGCCCAACACGGCCTGCGCAGCGTGTCGTTGAGCTACGCCCAGCAGACCAGCCATGAGCAGGACCGCGAGGCGGTGGCCGCGCTGCGGCGGCTTGCAGGCGAGCTCCTGCCCGGCGTCGACTGGCACATCGTGCTCTACGCCTACATGGGCGTGTACCCGCACTCGCGCCCCGGCGCCCTGAACCTCCTCTCGGCGGCCGCGCGCCTGGCCGTCGAGTCCGGCGCGGCCCGCCTGATCGTCAAGACCGCGGCCGAGGCCCACCACATCCCGAAGATCGCGGACAACGTGGAGGCCTTGCAGGTCGCCGCGGGCGCCGCGGCCGCCGCCGCACACGCCACGCCGCTGCCCGACATCGCCGACTCCGAGGTGTACGAGGAGGCCCGCGCCCTCGTCCACACCGTCCTCGGCCTGCACGACGACATCGGTGAGGCGCTGATCGCCGCGTTCCGCCGCGGACTGCTCGACATCCCCTTCTGTCTGCATCCCGACAACGCCGGGCGGACCAGGAGCTTCATCGACAACGACGGCCGGCTGCGCTGGTCGGACACCGGGGCGCTGCCCATCGGCCGCGCCGCGGCGCCGTCCCGCCCCTCGCTGACATCCACCGACCTGCTCGCCGCGCTCTCCCATGTGCAGCGGACCTACGACTCCGGAGGAACCCCATGACCAGCCCATCGCCCCTGCCGGCCGGCTCCGCCCCGGAGCTCCGCTGGCGGGGCAGCAGCCCGCAGGTGCAGCTGCGGATCCTCACCGGGCGTTCGGTCAGGGCACACTTCGCGAACCGCAAGGCCGTCCTGCTCAGCATGTTGCAGCCGGTGTTCATGCTGGTGCTGCTCAGCCAGGTCTTCGGCGCCATCGTCGACCGGGGCCAACTGCCCGACGACATCTCGTACATCGACTACCTGCTGCCCGCCCTCCTGGTGACCACCGGCATCGGGCCCGCCGTGGCCTCCGGCATCGGCCTGGTCCGCGACATGGACAACGGCGCCGTGTCCCGGCTGCGTACGCTGCCCATCCACGCCCCGCTGATGCTGTTCGCCCGCAGCTTCGCCGATCTGCTGCGCACCGCAGGGCAGTTGGCGATGCTCCTGGTCGTCGCCGTCGTCTTCCTCGGCGCCGACCCGGCCGGCGGCGTACTCGGCATGCTGGCCGCGCTCGCCCTGACCTGTGTCGTGGTGTGGGCGATGACCTGGGTCTTCCTCGCGCTCGGGGCGTGGCTGCGGAACTCGGAGGCGATGCAGAGCGCGGGCTATCTGGTGACCTTTCCGCTGATGTTCGCCTCCAGCGCGTTCGTTCCGGCGGAGCGGCTGCCCGACTGGCTGCAGGTACTGGCCACCGTGAACCCCTTGTCGTACGCGATGGACGCCAATCGCAGCCTCGCCCTCGACCAGCCGCTTGGCACCGAGGTGTGGTCCGCGCTCGCCGCGAGCCTGCTGATCACCGTCGTCGGCTCGACCCTGGCCGTCCGGGCCTTCCGCAGGCCGATGGCCTGACCCTCAGACTGCGCCCGCGCCACCCCCTTGGCGCGGGCGCATTTCCCTTCCCTGCCGGAGAGTTGGAGACTCGCATGACCTCACCCACGACCACCTCCCTCGCCCGTCTCGACGCCGGGCCGACCCCACCCGCCGACGCCGCCGAGTGGCTCACCGGCCACCTGGACCAGATCCGCGCCTCGGTCGCCGGGCACGGCGCCGTACTCGTCCGCGGCCTGGGCCTCGACGGCCGCGCCGCGGCGAGCGCCGCCCTGCGCCAGGTCATCGGAGAGGCCGTCACCGAGCGGGAGGGCTTCGCCCCCCGCGACCGTCACGGCGACGGCGTGCACTCCTCCTCGCACTGGCCCGCGGACCAGCCCATGTGCATGCACAACGAGCTCAGTTACGCCGCCGAGGTGCCGGGCCTGATGGCCTTCGCCTGCCTCACCCCGCCGACGCGGGGCGGTGTGACGGCGCTCGCCGACACCCGGGCGGTCCTGCGCGACCTGCCGGCCGAGCTGACCGAGCCCTTCCGGCGCGACGGCTGGCTCCTCACCCGGCACTTCAACCCGCTGGTGGGCCTGCCCTGGCAGGACGCGTTCGGCACCGACGACCCGAAGGCCGTGGACGAGTACGCCGCGCGCAACGCCATCGACGTGCGGTGGGACGCGGACGGCGGCCTGCACACCCGGCAGCTGCGCCCGGCCGTCGTCACCCACCCCGGCACCGGCGATGACTGCTGGTTCAACCAGATCGCGTTCCTCAACGAGTGGACGATGGCCCCCGAGGTCCGCGAGTTCCTCACCCAGGAATTCGGCCCGGAGGGACTGCCGTTCAACACCTTCCACGCCGACGGCACCCCGCTCGACCGGGAGACCGTGGACCTCATCAACGAGGTGTACGAGCAGCACACCGTCCGTGAGCCGTGGCAGCGCGGCGACCTGATGGTGGTGGACAACATCCGCATGGCACACAGCCGCGAGCCCTACCAGGGCGAGCGCGAGATCCTGGTGGGCCTCGGCGAACCTTTCCGCCCCTGACCTCATCCGCGTACGGAGAAGGGGCCGCATCCGGACTTCCGGATGCGGCCCCTTCTGCTGTGTGTGCGCCGCTGTCAGTCGAAGCTCAGCGTGCGGTACACCGTGACGTTGCCCGCGAGTTCCTGGCACGCCTGCGCCGCCGCGGCCAGCTGGTTGTGGCAGTCCGGCGCCGCGGTGTCCAGGAGGACCCCGAGCGTGGTGCCGCTGTGCCCGACCACCACGCCGAGCCCGCCCACCTCGCGGCAGATGTCGATCATCGGCTCCAACGACCGCTTGTGGCGCAGGACTTGGTTCATCCGCGCGCTCGCGGTCGCCACCGCGCCGACCTCGGCCAGGTCGCGGCGGGCCACGGCGCCCGAGACGCGGTCCAGAAGCCGGGCGTACTCCCGCCGGTCGGCCATGGTGAACGGCTTGGGGATGCTGTTGAAGTCGACCGTGTCCACCGCGCCGCCCTCGTCGATGCTCACCACGGCCATCGAGGGCAGCGACCCGAGCTGGGCGCGCAGCCGCACGCTGCGGTGGTGGAAGGCGACGACGGACGGGTAGAGCACCCCGTCGGTGGGCTCGATCCTGGCGAGATAGGACTCGATGCGGCGCGGCGGCATCTCCTCGCCCAGGGCGTTGCCCACCGCACGCGCGGTGGCCACCAGGTCCGCCGACGAACTGGCGAGGCCCTTGCCCTCGGGGAGCATGCTGTCGATGCGCAGCACCCCGCCCGCGGGACGCGCCACATCCTCCATGATCATGGCGGTGAGCCGCTTGGCCTTCTTCTTGTGCGGCGGCCAGACCTCGAGCACATCGGAGTCCGGGTCCAGTTCGAACCTGGCCATGGCCCAGCGTGCGACGGGCAGGGTGACGAGGAAGTCCCCGTCCTCCTCGGGCAGCACTCCCTGGAGCAGCTCCCCGAACGTCCCGAAGGCCGCGCTGACCCCGGTTGCCCCGACGCGGCGGTATCCGGCGCCGGGTGCGAGCGTGCCGATCGTCCTCACGCCGTGCCTCCTCGTATCAGTGCCGCGGTCTCCTGCGCGCGCGTGCTGACGAAATAGTGGCCGCCCTCCGCGAGCACGCGCAGTGTGACCACGTCGGACACCGCCTTCCAGTCGCCGTAGGTGTCCGCGAACCCCTCCGTCGACGGGTCGTCCTGCGCGAGGACGACCTCCACCGGGGCGCCGATGCCGTACGGCTCGGCGTCCTCGCGGATGCGGATCAGACGGCTGTTGGTGGTGAGCACGTCGTGGCGGTAGGCGCGGCCCACCACGTCGGCGCGCTCCGGCCTCAGCTCGTCCAGCTCCACGTAGGCGTTGTCGGCGCGCAGCCGGGACAGCACGGCCCGGTTGTCGGCCGTCTCGACCTCGGCCATCTCGGCGCGCAGCGCCTCGGTGTCCTCCAGGAGCAGGGCGCCGATGAAGACCCGTTCGGCGGGGCGGCCCTTGTCCTGGAGGCGTCGCGCCGTCTCCAGGGCGGTGACGGCGCCCGCGCAGTGGCCCCACAGCAGGACCGGCGTGGTGACGCGCTCGCCGATCTCGTCCGCGACCCTGCGGGCGATCTCGTCGATGTCCGCGAGTGGCTCGTCGTCGCCCACCAGGTCGTGGCCGGGCAGCTCGACGCCGAGGACCGCGATGCCGTCGCGCTCCAACGCGGCGGCCAGCGAGCGGAAGTTGACGGCGTTGCCGCCCGCGTACGGGAAGCACACCAGCGTGTGGTGCGGGTTGCGGACGCTTGAGAGCGACTGGAGCAGCCCCGCGGTGTCCGCGGCGGCGGCGCCGCCCGCGCTGTCGCGTTCGGCGAGTACGGCAGCGAGGTCGGCGAGGACCGGGTGGGCCACCAGGTCCTTGAGGGAGAGCGCCCGGTCCATGTTGACCAGGAGCCGCACCGCGGCGAGCGAGGTGCCGCCGAGCTCGAAGAAGTTGTCGGCCCTGCCGATGCGCTCCAGGGGTGCGCCGAGGACCTCGGCCCACAGCATCGCGAGGCGCTGCTCGCCGGGCGTGTTCGGCGCGGCGTAGGTCGCGCCGCCGTGGCCGAGGGTGCCGGCGAGGCGGATCAGGGCCTTCTTGTCGACCTTGCCGTTCTCGGTGAGCGGCAGCCGTTCCAGCTGGTGGAAGTAGGTGGGCACCATGTAGTCGGGCAGGAGCCCGGCGAGGAAGTCCCTCGCCCGTTCGGCGGGCAGCTCTTCGTTGCTGGCGAAGAACGCGACGAGGTTGCGCAGTTCGCCGGGTCCGCCGTCGATGACGACGGCCGCCTCGCGGATGCCCTCCAGGGCGAGCAGCTTGTTCTCGATCTCGCCGATCTCGATGCGGAAGCCGCGGATCTTGACCTGCTCGTCCCTGCGGCCGAGGTACTCGATGCGGCCCTCGGGCAGCCACCGCCCGAAGTCGCCCGTGCGGTACATCCTGGTGTCGTCCAGGAACGGGTCGGGCACGAACGCCTGGCGGGTGCGCTCCTCGTCGTTGATGTAGCCGCGGCCCACGGCGACCCCGGAGAAGGCGATCTCGCCCGGGGAGCCGAGCGGCGCGAGCGCCAGGTTCTCGTCGAGGATGTAGGTGTTGACGTTCCGCAGCGACCTGCCGACGGTCACGAAGTCGCGCTCGGGCACCCCGTCGAGGACCTCGTGCATGGTGTCGTCGGACACCTCGGTCGCCCCGTAGGCGTTGACCAGCTTGATGTCCGGGTAGGCGGCGAACCAGCGCTGCACCAGGTCGTACTTGAGCGCCTCGCCGGTGACCGACAGGGTGTGCAGGGCGCCCAGCGGCCGCGGGTGCTGCTCCAGGTGGGTCAGGAGCACTTCCAGGTACGAGGGGACGATCTGCGCGACGGTGACCCGGCCGTCGACGATCTCGTCCAGGAAGCCGCTGACGTCGAGCAGCAGCGCGGTGTCCACGACGCGCACGCTGCCGCCGGTGAGCAGCGGCGCGGCGAACTGCCACAGGGAGATGTCGAAGCACTGCGACGCGGTCTGTGTGACGACTTCGCCGGGGCCCTCCGCGATCTCCATGTCGTCGATCTTCATGAAGAGGTGGTTGAGCATTCCCGCGTGCTCGCACAGGGCGCCCTTGGGGGCTCCGGTGGAGCCGGACGTGAAGTAGATGTACGCGGCCTGCCCCGGGGTCAGGGTCACTCCGGGCGCCTCGGTGGGGACACCGGACGCCTGGATCTGAGGCACGGAGAGCAGGACCGGCGGGGCGGGCACGGCGGCCGAAGCCTCCCGCATCAGGGCCGCGCTGTCCGGCTCGGTGAGCGCGAACGCGCAGGCGCTGCGCTCCAGTTGGGCCGCGACGCGGTCGGCGGGGAAGTCGGGGCGCACGGGCAGATAGACGCCGCCCGCCTTGAAGACGCCGAGGGCGGCGGCGATCCAGTCGAGGGTGCGGTCCATGGCGACGGCCACGACATCCTCGGTGCCTGCGCCGGCGGTGAGGAGCGTGTGGGCGACGCGGTTGGCGCGCTCGTCCAGTTCGCGGTAGGTCAGGCGGACGCTTCCGTGCACGGCGGCGACGGCGTCCGGGGCGCTGCGTACGCGCTCCTCGAACAGGTCGACGAAGGTACGCTCCCCCAGCTCGACGCGCGGGCCCGCGAGGCCGTGCAGCTGGGCCTCCACCTCCGAAGCGGAGAGCAGGCTCTGGCGGTGGTGCAGCTGGGCGGGGCCCGCCACGAGGTGCCGGAGCGCGGCCAGGTGGTAGTCGGCCAGGCGGCGCGCGTACTCCTCGTCCAGCTCGGCACGGTCGTACACGATGCCGAGGTCGAGGCCGTCTCCGTCTCCGTCTCCGTCTCCGTCGCCGGCGTGGGCGAAGGTGACCCGCAGGACCTCACCCGCGGCTTTGCTTACGGCTTTGCTCACCTCGGCACCTGCGGAAGTGCCTGCGGCTTTGCTCACCGCCGCACCTGCGGAATCGCCTGCGGCTTTGCTCACCGCGGCGCCCGCTTCGAGGCCCGACAGGTCGATCACGGCCTCGGGGGTCGCCTCGGCGGTGTGCGTGTCGGACAGGGCCTTGGCCGCGTGCGTCACGAGCTCGGCCCAGCTGGAGTCGTCGACGGCGAGGCGCAGCGGCGCGGCCGGGCGGCCGGTTTCCGCGACGTACCCGATCAGCAGGCCACGCTCGGCGGACACGCTCGCCATGACCCTGGCGTGCGCGGCGAGGAGCAGCTCCCGCCGGGTCGCGCCCAGTTCGGCGGCGGTCCGGTCGATGTCCCGGAGCAGCTCGTCGGGCAGTCGTGTCCGGTGCCGCCCGGTGCCCTCTTCGCGGGCGGTGGGCCAGGTCCACCGAGGAATTCTGGTGAAGGCCTGCTCTCCTGTGCGGTCTGTCATCGTCCCCCGACCCCTTCTGTTTCCGATGCTTCGTGCGTTGCCGTCTGGTTCTCGAGCTCGATCCTGATCAGCCGCGCGGCGTCCAGCGCGTGCCGCTCCGCCTCCTCGCCGCTCGCCCCGGTGGCCACCACACAGCCCAGGCGGTCCTGGAACGAGTGCGTGACGCGCAGCGT